>CALGUT010000434.1 GCA_937920335.1 uncultured Opitutales bacterium | reverse complement strand
CTCGATAGGCTCTTTAAGTCATTTACCCAAGCGGACAACTCAACCACGCGTCAATACGGAGGAACCGGTCTGGGATTGGCCATCTCTAAACGATTGGCAGAAATCATGGGGGGCCAAATGAAGGTCAAGAGCACTGTCGACAAAGGATCTACATTTCACTTCTCCATACTCGGCAAACCCTTTCCTACACAGAACCGACTCTATCTTAAGCAAAAAGATCCTCAACTTACTGGTAAGCGGGTCCTGATCATCGACGACAACGACATCAATCGCAAACTTCTCCTCGCTCAAACAAAGGCCTGGGGAATGATCCCTCACATGTGCGAATCCGGGCCTGAGGCTCTCGCAGAAATCATTAAGGGAGAAACTTTCGATCTCGCATTACTTGACTACAAGATGCCCGTTATGGATGGCAAAGAGCTCGCGATGAAAATCCGGGAATTCCGTACCGAGAAAGAACTTCCATTAGTACTTTTGAGCTCGATTGGATCGATCTTGGAGGAACCGATCAGTCGCCATTTCACAGAAATTCTAAGTAAGCCAATAAAACCTTCCTCTCTGCACACCTCGTTGCTGTCAGTCGTTGACCATAGGCCCAAGAGTATAGCGCCAGAGCGGAAAACGAAATCTCCCTATTCCTTTGCCAAGGAACATCCCATCAAACTACTGATCACCGAAGACAATCCGGTTAACCAAAAGGTAGTTCTATTACTACTTAAAAAACTCGGGTTTACGGACCCGATCACAGTGGCTTGCAATGGACAAGAGGCGCTCGACCGATTGGAAGAAGATCAGTACGACGCGATCTTAATGGATATTCAAATGCCTGTCATGGATGGCTTGGAGGCTACACGAAGGATTTGTGAAAAATACTCTGTGACTGAACGCCCTTGGATAATCGCTCTCACCGCAGCAGCGATGGGTGGCGACAAAGAAAAAGCGTTGAAAGTGGGTATGCACGACTTCATCACGAAGCCTGTCAGAACCGAACGACTGACCGAGGCACTCAAAAAAGTGCCCATCCGCACTCATCTGCGCAGGAATAGTTAAATAATGTGCAACCTCAACTGTGTATTGAGGGTAACACTTATAGAGCTTTATACGAATTCCACTTCACCGGAATAGAATTCCTTTTGACGCACCATTAGCATGGGGCTAAGCCACTACCTTGATTACACATATGATCAAATACCTATCGTTCTTTGGCCTGTTGCCTTTCCTCGTAATCGCCCCGCTGAGAGCTGAGGCGCAAGACTCCCTAGCAGTAGAAGAGGTAGTCTTACGAGCCCTTCAGGAGAACTTACGCCTGCGAATAGACGGAGTCGAAGTTCTCATCGCCAAACGCGATGTCACGATTCAAGAGTCCGCATTTGATACCAACGTCTTTGCTTCGGGAACTCAAAGGGGTAGCCGAGCGCCTGGTTATAACAATGTAGACGGTATTCGCTCTCATAGTACTTTGCTTCGAGCCGGCGTATCTAAACGCTTGAATACTGGCGGAGAACTACAACTGACAACCAATTATGCGCGCAACAGTACTGGCATCACCAGCGAGATACTAAACCCGGCGCACACGTCGGACCTTTCAGTATCCCTGAGACAACCCCTGCTTGACGGTCTCGGTTCCGATATCAATTTAATACCTATTCAAACGTCCGAATTGGACGCCGTACGCTCGGAGCTTTTTCTAAAAAGCACTGCGTTGCAAATCATGGAACTATCTGAGTACGCGTATTGGGATCTTGCATACGCTCATGAGGTAAAAAAGCTGCGTACAGCCAGTCTCGAAGTCGCTCAAAAGTTACTCGAAGAAAACCAGGAACGGGAACGGGTCGGTCTAGCAACCAATATCGATGTGCTACAAGCTCAAGTATTTGTTGCTACCAGCGAAGAAGCAACCCTCTCTGCCGGCGCCCTCATCGACAACAGCCAGGATCGTCTTTTTAGGCAAATGGGCTCCACCGATTATCCGGAGAACAACGTATTAGTGAAGCCACTACCCGATATTTCCACGGAAGAGATCGGAACACCTACCTCACTTTCTACGATTCTTGCCAACAATCCAGACTACTTACAACAGAGACTGAATATCGACATCTGGGAACTATTGGTAAAATCCAACCGCAATTCGATTCTTCCTACAGTAGACCTGGTCGCAGGTCTCGGCTTTTCCGGACTTGATGATTCATTGATCGACTCCTACGGAAATACGCTGGAGCGGGATGGATACGATTGGACTGCAGGTGTAGAATTTCGTGTGCCATGGGGGCAACGGGCAGACAAAGCCCGCTATCAACAAACCCGTAACGGCCTCTACCGTGAGAAACTTAGACTGGCCGACATCGAACAAGATATCCAGGTTATCAACCGCTCGAACTGGAGGGATTGGGTCACGGGAGTCGAACGAGTCAAAGCAGCCAAACTGTCTCTTAATCTGGCTTCTGAACAATTTGATAGAGAGCAGACTAAATATGAAAGTGGCCTGGCGACATTTCGTGAGCTTCTGGAAGCCCGCAATGATCAAGACGAAGCCAACCTTCGCTTTCTGAGTTCTATCCTGGATGCTGTAAAAGCAAAAATCACAAATATGGCTTTGGACGCCTCCCTACCCCAACGTTATGGGTTGTCATGGGACGCGACCAGCGACTTACTTGATACAATCGAAGAGGAAAGCCGCTGACTAAGACTCGATATCTTTGATTGCCAAAGACCTTAGGATCATTTGGCTGATGACCATGAGGTTATATCTAATGAGGCATGCTGACGTTGCTCTTGGCAAAAAAGAGTCGGCGCCCGAACTTACCTCAAAGGGCCTTGAGTCACTCAAAAGACTGTTAAGCCACCTCGACGAAAAGGAGTTTTCAGAACTCGAAGAAATCCGGCATAGCTCCATGGAGAGTGCCAAAGAAACAGCGAGACAGTTTAAAAAAATCGGGGGGCTAAGAGCGAAAGTTAAAGAAGCTCCCCTACTCATGCCTTATGATGACTTCAGAATACTCGCAGATATCGTTGCGACGGGAACCAGTAATGTCATGCTCGTTGGTCATCAACCAAATCTCGGAATGCTCGCAAGCTATCTATTGGCCAAGGAGTCCCGTTTCAACCTGATAGAGCTCAAAAAAACAGGCATGCTCTGTTTAGAGAAAGCCAGTGTGGAAAAAACGCAGGATGCGTGGACGCCCGATTGGAAAATTCGGTGGCTTATCAATCCAAGAATTCTTAAGAAAAAGCTGTGCTAGTTCTCTGAACACGGGGTTGAATCCGTAGATGCACTCTACGAAACCCTGAGGGTCTGCTCGAATATCGATAAATAGCGTTAATCGGTAAGTTAACTATTTCTAATACAACTACTTAACAGTTGAATCAGAGTTTATTTTCCGCGGAAAAAGCATATGTTTGGATTGTGGCAGACTATGATTCAGCGAAGAATCAAAGCCACTAGAACATACTATTAATAAATGCGCTATAATTCAAAGCGAACCAGGTAGATCACATACAGATTGAATCCTACACATTGCTGATGAGACGCTGCCTCTAGGAAGGCGTTGGAGATGATCGAAGGGCAGCAAAGAGAGACACTCTTCAGGAAGAGATTTTGGGAGCCTGGTTCGCTACGCATTTTTTATTCGCTCGCGCTATCTGCTATTTAGAGATGGCTATTGTTAGCCCAGCAGAGCAAGCAAACTAACCCATTCTGTGGTTGTGAAGCCGTAAATCCGTGCAAATCAGCACCGGCGTGTCTTTACCGTTTACTTATTCACAATTTTATTCACAAACTAAGACGCTTCCCGCTTTTAAAATCCTTATAGTCTTAATACCTACCAAATGAAACTTTCAGAAGTTGAGTCGAAAGACCTCCCACGCGTACTTGTAATTGACGATGAATTGGGCCCTCGCGAAAGCCTTCGCTACTTGTTAGGAGAGGAGTTCAAAGTCGACGTCAGCGACCGTGTCGAAGGCGGTCTGGAGAAGATCAGCCAGATCACATTTGACACCATTATTATGGATATTCGACTTCCATCCATGAATGGGATCGAAGGGTTGGCAAAGATTCGCAAGATTGATTCCGAAGTTTCGATCATTATGCTAACCGGTTATGGTAACCTCGAAACAGCTCAAGAAGCCATAAAGCTTGGGGCCAACGAGTATGTTACCAAACCTTTCGATATTCACAAAATGCTCGAGATTGTTCGGAAACATGCGAAAGAGTCTAACCTTAGACGCAAACGCGGTTACATGCTCCGCGAGGTTCAAAAAATGAACGACATACTCAAAGGCCAACTGGAAGAACGTGAGTCCATGGCTTCATGGGGAAAAGCTTCGGCACGGTTGGTTCATGATCTGTCATCACCACTAACAGCCATCCTTGGCTACAGTTCGCTGCTTCTGCACGAAGTCAAAAACGCCACCGACGGAACCGCAGTCCCGTTAGACAACGCGCTGGCCTACGCTGAAACCCTGGAAAGAAATGCCAATTACTGCCGCGAACTCGCTCAGTCCTGGAAAGAAGTATGTAAAGGCAACAATGGGTCCGAGGTATTCTCTATCGTCGATGCGGTAAAGAAGGTTAAGTCAGACATCTTTTTTGATAACGAAAACATCATTATTGAAGGAGACCCTAGCTTGAATGTATCAGGCAGTATATCCGAGCTTTCCCGATTATTTCAAAACCTTATAGGAAATGCTCTTGATGCTAAGCATGGAGGCAACGAGGGTTCCAATACAGTACATGTCTCTATCGAACCCGGGACAGACGAAGCTTTAGTCGCGATTGTAGATAACGGCTGTGGCATGAGTCAGGAAACTATTAACAAAATGCAGCAGGGCAATTTCACAACAAAAGGCGATAAAGGAACGGGGTTAGGGTTTATCATCTGCAAACGAATCGTAGAGGCCCATAGCGGTACGATCACGGTAACCTCAAAGGAAGGCTTGGGAACGACCATTGCCTTGTCCTTGAGAACATGGACGGCGAATTGAGCAATCCGCTCCGCATCTGGGAGGACATTGAAGATTGTGAGATAATTCCTGGTGACCAAATAGGAAAGACCCTCAGCCGCACCTCCCGAGACGTGCCATGCCTCCTTAAACCCAGAAGCATCGAGGGGCTACGACAAATCGTCGCAACCGCAACGAAATACCAATGCCCGATATATCCCATAAGTCGGGGTAAGAACTGGGGCTACGGTGCACACCTCCCCGTTCAGAATGGATCTACAATTGTGAGCCTCGAGCGGCTTCGCAAAATCGGACCCTGTATCCCCGAATCTAACAAGATATATTTGGAGCCGGGAGTCTCACAAGAAGACCTTTATACCTATCTCAAGAACAACTATCCTCAGTTCACTTTCAATGTTACCGCTGGCGGCAGTGACACTAGCATCCTCGGAAACTGTCTGGAAAGGGGTATAGGCTACTGCAGAAGCCGAGCCAACGAACTACATGGCCTTCAAGTGCTGACCATTGACGGAGAGTTCATCCAGCAAAACCCAGACCTTTGGCACCCTTCTCACCCCGAAGGTATCGGAGCCGGCTGGGAGGGTCTGTTCTTTCAATCCAATTTTGGCATCATTACCGGAGGATGGTTCACGCTGATCCCAAAACAGGATTCAGGAATCTTCATCTCACTCTTGAATGCGGATCTCGACACCTTAATCGAAGACTTCAGAACACTCTACCGACATCAAGTCTTAGATGAAATTACCCACATTGGTGATCCAGGCCGAAAGGAATACGTCCTCAAAGGATTGATCGCCAAGAAGTTTCCTAATCTCTCCACTCAGCAGATTGCCAAAGTGATTCAGCAACACGGATCCGATGCTTTTCAGGGGGTCACCGCTGTTCACGGACGAACGACTATTAACAAGGCGAGAGTCAGAGAAATCAAAAAACTCATTTCGCCATCCACGGACCTAAAAGCATTCACTCCAAGAACCGTCGAGCAAATAGCCAGTATCAGCCGTTGGATTCCTTTCCCGTATTTTCGAAACCTCGGTATCTTTCTCGAGTCCGTAGCCGAACTCCTCAAACTCAGTGAAGGTGAACCGACCAATATTGGGCACCTCAGCATCAAAATGAAGGGAGACGACCCCAACCTCGCCGAGGAATCTGCTGTCTACCTCAATGCCACACTTCCCAATGACAGAAACGCCACCCAGGAACTTCGAAAACTGCTCGACCTCGGCGGCTACAAATACTCTATCACCTATATCGTCGACACCCGACAATCCATTTCTGCAATCATTACAATCCATTTCGAGGACGAGGTTGCGCCGCCGGTCCAAGAAGCACTCGGACATCTGACAAAGGCACTTATCGAAAAGGGATTTCCGCCCTACCGCTCCGGGATAGACCAAATGGAACATCTCGAAATGCCGCTGATAAATAAAAAATTAAAACACCTCTTCGATCCTGAGAACCTGATCGCTCCCGGGCGTTATTTATGAAGACCGGAGTTAAGATAACGGGTATCGGCATTGTTGGCTCCTGCGGGATTGGCCTTGAAGCTTTCTGGGCAGGGCTGACTTCAGGGAAATCCACTGCCAAATACCTCCCTCACCTCGAAGAACTAGGACTGGAAAAGGCGATCGGCTGCCCCGTCGAAAATTTTGACGCCTCGAAATACGTAAGACCGGAGGTGAAATTGAACCGATTTCCCCGTCATACGCATCTAGGACTCGCCGCCGCAGAAATGGCACTGAAAGATGTGGGTATAACAGCAAAGGAATGGAGTGAATTTGATAAAGTCCCAGTTATAACCGGGACTGCGCTTATGGACTTGGATCATGTTTCTAAAACGATCACTCGCGTCCACGAGGGAGGCGTGAAAGCAGCGATGCCATTCACCACATTTTCTTATTCCCCAATCGCAATTTCAGAAACGATCGCACGATTCGTTCCAACGCGGACTCGAATCTCTGCGGTTCAAAACGCCTGCTGCTCCGGCAGTGACGCCATCTGCGCCGGTGCCGAGATGATTGCTTCTGGCGGTGCAAAGATTGCGATCTGTGGCGGTGCAGAAGCCCCCCTCTTCCTACATCCCATGGCCGAGCTTACGGCCGCCCGCCTAACAGCTCCTGAGTATGATGACCCGACAGATTCCGGACGTCCGTTTGATGCATTCCGAGATCTCGGCGTTATTGGCGAAGGTGCAGGTTATGTTATTCTTGAATCTATCGACAGTCCGCGTCCAGCCTATGCGAATATACAGGGTTACGCGACCGGAAAAGACCTGGGGAACTCCCCAGGAGACGGTTACGCCTGGGTCATGGAAAACGCTTTGGCCAACGCCCGCTTGCGTCCGGAAAACGTAGAATATATTTCAACCTGGGGACCCGGGCACTTCATCTTGGATATCAGCGAGTCGGACGCAATTTCTTCTGTATTCGGAAAACTGATTCACTCCATTCCAGCGGGCTCTATAAAAGGCTGTATCGGACACCCTCTGGGCGCTGCTAGCGCAATGCAACTGATCAGCACAGCTGTCTCGATTAAAACGGGGCTCATCCCCCCCACGACCAACATGGGATTCCAAGATCCCGATAGTAAGCTGCTCCTGTCGAACAAGCCCAGACTTTTGCGACCAAAAACCGCCATCATGAATTGTCATGGTATTGGAAACAATAACTCGACCGTCGTATTAACTTCTGGATAACTAAGCAACTTCCGTGACTAATCTCGAATCCATAATCATCCTCGTTCTTGCCGCGGGATCCAACGTGCTGGTTGGACTGTTGATCTTTTTGGCAAATCCGGATCGGGCAATCAATCGTAGCTTTGGATTTCTGAGCATCATCACCACCATGTGGGTGGGTTCACTCTCCGTCCACAATTACTCCTCGCCAGAAGAGGCGGTGTTCTGGATCCGCAAAATGATCGGTCTCGGAGGCCTGCTACCGTGGGCATTCTTCTGTCTCAAGGAATCTATCCTGGCTCCAAATATCGACCTCAAGGGCCTCATTCGTAAGACCAGTCCCTACTTGCTTATCGGTCTCATTCACCTCGCACTTGTAGAAACCGAATGGTTTCTCAAACCAGGGTCCACCCGCGACGTGCTCATTCACGGCTGGGCATGGTGGGTTCATCTCATCTATCTTCCAATTGCCCTGCTCTTTCTAGGAGTTCAGTCGTATCAAAGTCTCAAGGTTGCAGAAGGTATCATCAAACTGGAGTTGAAGGTATTCGTACTGGGGTGTCTATTCGCACTGGCAGCAATTATAGCCACATCAGGAAGCAGCCTGCTGGGCGTTCCACAGATCTTCAAAGTTGCTCCGATCTTGGTGGTCGTTTACTTCAGTCTGTCTGGATTTACGATGACGAATCGTAAGATCTTCGAACCAAGGTTCCTCACTGCTACTATCCTTAAACACCTGGTTATCCTCGTAGTCGGAATTTTGGAGTTTATCCTTCTAAAACGGTTTATCGGCGTCATTTTTCCAGATGAAATCGCGCAAATAATAGCCGTTATTGGAGTACTTGTGAGTGTGTATCCGGGAAATAATGTCTTGGAAAATTTTCTCCAAAAATTGGTCGAAAAAGAGAAATCATCCAGCGACCACGCGCTCCAGAGAATCTACGAACTGGGGAAAGAACACCAAGACGAAGAGCTCATTAAAGCCCGTTTCCAAGAGATCCTTATGGAATGGGCGGGGACAGATAGTGCCGCTGTGTTCATGCCACATGAGGAATTCCTCGAATATGAGAAAATCAAACTCGCGATCAATAGCAACGAGGTTAACCACCTCATAGAAAACGATTGGGAGTCTTACGACAGTTTGGAACGTGTTCGCGAGACCGATTCGATCAGAGGCCTTAAGGCATTCATGTCAGAGTACCATTTCCAACTGGTGCTCACCGTATTCGAGGACAAAGAAAAAAATATCGCCTTTATGGTCGGTCTGGGAAAACGAGCCTCGAAAAACCCCTATACCTATTCAGACGGCCAAACGCTTAAGCTGCTTTGCGAAACCTTCAGACCTCTACTAGAGCATAGTCAAATCGTGAGACAGATCAGGAACTCCGAGCAATTGGCTTCTGTCGGATTGCTAGCGGCAAGTCTGGCACACGAAATCCGCAACCCGCTTGTCGCCATCAAGACCTTCTTCCAGTTACTTCCGGTCAAATACAATGAGCCCTCTTTCAGGGAAGAGTTCTCCTCGATTATTCAGGAAGAGGTCCAACGCATCGAAGAACTCAGCCAAAGTCTTCTCGACAGTTCAAAACCATCCGTCGGTCAAATGTCCCCTGTTTCTCTGAAATCAGTTGGAAGTGCAGCCATGGATCTAGTGACTTCAAAGGGGCGGCAAAAGGGTATCGAAATGATAAAGGATTTCAGCGTGGAATCGGACTTCATTATGGCTGATTCAAGTTCTCTGCGACAAGTGCTGTAAAACATTCTCCTGAACGCCATCGACGCCATCGATCAGGATCAAATCAACAAAAAAGTCACGCTCGGCGTTTACCGTGGCGACGGGAAACTCTGGATCGAAGTCGAAGACAACGGCAAAGGGATGTCTGAAGAAACCAGAAAAAACGTGTTCAAGCCCTTTTATACTACCAAAACACACGGTTTTGGCCTAGGTTTGACCGTTAGTGGTGAAATCCTCAATGAACACGATGCTACAACACGCATCGAGTCCGAGCCTGGAGAAGGCACCAAGTTTGCTATTGGTTTTAGTCCATGCCCCGAATTTTCCTGATAACAGCGGATAACGACTTAAGAGACTCATGGCTCAGGCTCCTTGATGACCTGGGCGATGTAGAGGTCTCTAGTGCTCAGGATATTCGTGGAATGGCGGAGCGGCTCAGACCGTGCACCATCGTATACGATCTATTTCAAGAAAAGGCTCCTCCCTATCAGGAAGCGGGCAGTGGAATCCATATCATTGCCGTGGGCACTCCTGGTACCGTTCCCTTCCAGCTCGCTGCAGAAAACAAGTTTTTTGCGATCTTAGACAAGGAAGCGAAGGAAGCCCAGTTGCGCGAAATAACCCAGCATAGCCAAAAAATCCTGAATCTTGAAGAGCAGAACCGCTTTCTCCAGGAGAAGGTTATTCGTCTAGAAACCCTGATCGACGTCGAAAAGCCAACCGGATCCTCCCCTCCCTATCGACCTTTCGAATACGCGAGCGAGATTCTCAACCGAATCTCCAATGAGAAAGAGCTGGCTACTCATTTCCTAAAATTGCTCCAAAACCACCTTCGCATCCCTCGTTCCGGCGTTTTCATCAAGCGCAACAATAAGTTTGAACTGTTGGCAGGAAACCTCGTTTTTGGAGACGTCCGAACCCTCACGTTTTCGGAAACCCATCCGTTCGTGGAATGGTTGCGGGAAAATCTAATTACCTTACGTCTAAAGACTGTTGAAAACATTCTGGACGAACCGAACAAGTTGTTCCTGCGAGATAATTTGAAGCGCTTGCAAGCGGAAGCAGTCTTTCCGCTCTTCGCAGAAGGTGGCCTTTCTGGTTGGTTGTTCACAGGCAAGCGAAACGACGGTGAACCCTACTCTATAAACATCCTCGAGGATCTGGAGAGTATCGGTGAACAGTTTAGCGCTTGTATCAACCTCAGTAGACAGCAAGGGTCCGTTCAGAAAGAAATGCAACGAGCGCAGCTCCTGCTACAATCCGTTCCTGGAAAATGGGTAATTGCCAATGCGCAGGGAGAAGTCATCTGGCAAACCCAGGTAGGAGATCCCATCCCATTGGGCCTCAGGGAGGCGCTCTACCATGCGGCTCAAACCGGAAAGACGACTGATACAATCACAGAAGGTGAGCGATCGAACTACCGCGTGTTTACGCGAGTGTTGCCTTACTCCACCTCCGAATACCGGATCATTGGTGGCTATGAGAATGTAACTGATCGCATCAAAACAGACTACAAAGAACGAGTTGAAGAACTCGATACCATCTTCAACACCCTGGGTCTCATCCTCTCCCACGAATTAAGAAACCCACTGGTTTCCCTCAAGACATTTGCGCAGTTGCTGGGCGTCAAAGACAAGGAAAGCCCCCTCCCTGCCGATTTCGTCAAAACGATTCAAGCTGAAGTCAGTCGTCTTGAGAGCGTCGCAGACGACCTGTTTGGCCTCAACGATATGGGTAAGCACACCTTTGAGGCGACCGACATGCGAATGATCATCAACCGCATCGTTCAGAACCTCGACCTGGATAAGGTGAGCGTGAAATTCGGTAAGAACCTGAATCCATTCATTGGAGACGCTACAAAGATCGAAGAAGGACTGAAGGATATGATCACTCATATGTATCAATCTCTGGAGAAAGATACCGGTAGACTCAATCTGCTGATCGAAGGTAAACAGAGTAAGGGCGCCCAGCTTACTATTCGAGGAGCCGGAATCGAAGAGGAGAAGACCTTCCCTTCAGCGGACGCCAAAACTAAGCCTGAAGCCATCAGCCTGAAATTCTTCAAGGCCTGTCAAACGATCAAGAAACACAGGGGTATCGTTAAAATTCGCAAAAGCAAAGACGGCTACGACCTGCAAATCCTGATCCGCGAACCCTCCTAAGGGCATATTGGATACCTTTGTTTTTCTTTGACTCACCCTATTAAGGTCTTTCGCTAAGACCCTCCATTTTTAAACCGATCCATGGCCGATATTTCTAAAGCTTACGACCCATCTACCGTAGAATCCAAATGGTACGAAACCTGGGAAAAGAAGGGTGCTTTCAAAGGCACCTGCGACGCATCCAAAGATCCTTTTGCGATCATGATTCCGCCGCCCAACGTAACCGGAATGCTTCACATGGGACATGTCCTGAATAATACGCTTCAGGATATGCTGATCCGCAGAGCTCGCCTCGAAGGAAAGGCTGCACTCTGGCAACCGGGAACGGATCACGCAGGAATCGCTACTCAAACCAAAGTCGAAAGAGAACTTCGCAAAGACGGGCTTCACCGTCGGGATCTCGGCCGGGAAAAGTTCGTAGACAAAGTCTGGGAATGGAAAGAAACACACGGCGGTATCATACTCAATCAGCTCCGTAAACTTGGCGCCTCCTGCGACTGGGACAGAACAGCGTTTACACTCGATGAAGGCTACGAAAAGGCGGTTCTCACTGCGTTTGTAACCCTCTACAATCGCGGGTCCATATACCGGGGCCTTAGAATGAGCAACTGGTGCCCGGTCAGCTTGACCGCCCTCAGCAATGAGGAAGTCATCATGAAACCACAGAAGAGCAAACTGTGGAAAATGCGCTATGAGCTTGTAGAGCCTTCCACGAAACCAGACGGAACTCCTCTCACGCATCTGGAAATATCAACGACCCGCCCTGAGACCATCATGGGCGATTCTGCTGTAGCGGTTCACCCAGATGACGAGCGCTACAAACACCTGATCGGAAAAAACATTTACCGACCGTTTCCCAAGGCTGAGATCCCCATTGTGGGAGACAGCGCTGTAGAAAAGGACTTTGGCACCGGAGCCCTCAAGGTAACACCCGCCCACGATCAGGTAGACTTCGAGATTGGCAAACGTCACAATCTGGAAGTGATTGACGTCTTAAATCCCGATGCAACGCTCAACGAACTCGCTGGCGACCCCTTTGTAGGCATGGATCGATTTGCCGCGCGTAAGCTCGCTGTCAAGTTACTCGACGAACAAGGGTTACTTGTTGAGGAAGAGGAATATGAGAACAACGTCGGATTCTCCGAACGGGCTGACGTTCCCATCGAACCCCGCCTGACCGAACAATGGTGGCTGCGCTACCCTCGCGTCGATGAGGCGAAGCGGGTGGTCGAATCTGGTATCATCAATTTCCACCCGAAACGGTGGGAAAACGTCTACCTTCACTGGCTCAACCACGGTCAGGAAAACAATATCGATTGGTGTCTCAGTCGCCAGCTTTGGTGGGGCCACCGGATTCCAGTTTGGTACAAGAAAGGTATCGACCGCGCCAACGTAGATTTAGACAACCCTGAGCACATCCATGTTTCCGTAGACGGACCTTCTGATCCCGAAAACTGGGAACAGGAAGAAGACGTTCTCGATACCTGGGCCTCTTCATGGCTGTGGCCATTTGCCACCCTCGGCTGGCCCGGCGATTCCGAGCAGGCAAAGAAAGACCTCGAGTTTTTCTATCCCACAAGCGTTCTCGCTACCGGATTCGACATCATCTTCCTCTGGGTCGCACGCATGATCATGGCTGGGATTGAGTTCATGGGCGACGAGAAGGAAACCCTCAGCGATGAGGATCTCCGCAAGCGTATACCTTTTAAAGACGTCTACATCACCGGGCTCATTCGCGATGAAAAAGGCCGCAAGATGTCCAAGTCCTTGGGTAACTCTCCAGACCCGCTCGACCTGATTTCCAAGTACGGAGCTGATGGCGTACGCTTCGGTATCGTAAACATAGCTCCGAGCGGACAAGACATCCTTTTCAGCGAACAGCGCATCGAGATCGGCCGCAATTTTTGTAACAAGCTCTGGAATGCCTGCCGATTCAGGCAAATGAGCGGCCCCAGTTTCGACAACACGTCCATCGATGCTATTCTTGGCCGTATCGACAGCACCTTATTCGACGATTACGATCATTGGATCTTGAGCCGACTGTTGGAAACGAACCAAAAGCTGGCAGATTCCTATCGCCTCTTTGAGTGCAACCAGGTGACCCACATTCTTTACGAGTTTTTCTGGAGTGATTTCTGCGATACTTACGTCGAAGTCTCCAAGTCGAAACTGGCTCAAGAAGACTCGAAACGAAACGTCCTCGCCATTCAGGATTTCGTTATTCGCCAACTCTTGCTGATGTTGGAACCGTTGACTCCTCACATCACCGAAGAACTTTGGAGTGACCTGGGTTACAGCGAGGACGATTCCCTGCTTCAAGAGAGCTTGATCGAGTCAACCGAGCAATTGAACCAACTGCTTAGCAAGCACTCGATTCAACTCGATCAGGAAGCCGCTGGCCAAGTCGATCGGCTCGAGGAGCTCATCTCGAAAGCGCGTGCCCTCAAGGCCGAATACAATCTGGGAAGCAAGCGCGATGTATCGCTCTTCTACAAATCTTCTGGAAAAGCTTCCGAGTTAATCCAAAGAAATATGGACGCTTTGAAAAAGCAGATTGGCGCAGAATCACTCGAAGCCACTGCTGACGACAAAGATCTACCAGCAAGCGTGTCTGAGTTAGGAACCGTTTATCTGGACCTTTCTAGTTCAGTAGATACCGAGGCCGAAAAAGAGCGTCTTTCAAAGGAGATTCAAAAACTCGACAAGGCAATCATGGCTGGAGAATCCAAGCTCAAGAACGAAAAATTCATCAGTAATGCACCTGCAAATATCGTGGAAGGTGCAAAAGCCCAATTAGCAGACTCGGTCACGAAAAAACAAGAATTACAGAATTTATTAACCCGTTTGGGTTAAATCCTGCTTTGTAACGATTCGGCAACACGCGCTGGTTTTTGCGTTTTTTGCTTTGTTAGTATTACTTGGATTGTTTAGAACCCTAAGCTCAGGAATTTGATCGAGTTGTCTACCTTCCACTCGGTTGCCCAACACACCATGAATCGCAAAACATCTCCTACGGAGAAGACTTTCGTCCTTGATACCAACGTTCTTTTACACGATCCAGAGAGCATTTTCAAATTTGAGAAAGACAATACCGTGGTAATCCCGATCGAGGTTCTCGAGGAATTGGATCGGTTCAAAACAACGTCCGGCGAACTCGGTTACAATGCCCGCTCAGTCCATCGATCGTTGCGCGATATGTTCAACCATGGGCGGCCACTTAAAGATATGGCTGTCGGTTCCGCCGACTCACCTGAAGCCATTGAGGCCCAACTACCTCACGGCGGTAAACTCCAGATACTGATCAATCAATACCTTATAGATGACCATAAGGACTCGAAGGGTCTCCAGCGCCTCAGAGCAACGATCGGCAATATCGACAAGCCCGATCACCGTATCCTTGCTTCGACCATTTACATCAAAGAACAGCAGACCCCCCATGTCATTCTAGTTTCCAAGGATGGCAACATGGCCATGAAAGCCCTGGCGCTTGGTATCCAGTCCGAGGACTATCTCAACGATAAGGTCAAGAACGCCGAGCTCGACAATCTCAAGGACTGTAAGATCGGTATAGGTGCTTTTGATCGCTTCCTGGAAACAGGCGAATCCAAGCTTTCCCAGCGCAACGCATCCAAACTGTATACCAACGAGTACTTCTATATCGATGACGGTGTTCGCAAGGCCCTCGCCTGCTTCACCGGCGATAAAACGATTCGCAGCCTCATCATCCCCGATTTTCGTACTCCCATCGCAATCCCACGGGGTAACAAAGTATTCTGCCGCAACGACGAACAGCTGGTTTTTATGGATGCCATGCTCAA
>CALGUT010000433.1 GCA_937920335.1 uncultured Opitutales bacterium | reverse complement strand
TTGGTCGGTCAAGCTTGTTCTCAACTGATAGGAATTTGCTTATTCAAGGATTTTTATTGGGGCGTCGGTCCGGCCGGTCTGGAAGTAACAGGTAAATCGCGCGTTTTTCACCAACGATTCTCCTGATAGCGGTGGCCTGATTGTGGGCTGAACTGAAAACGCCAAGATCCAAAGTCTTTCAAGTATTGCCAGATCTCCGATTCTGTTTTGGGCTGCGCTTCGCTTGGCACTTCACCGTTGGCAACGGCATAATACCACTGGCGAGCGGCAAATACTCTTGGATTCCGTAAGAGTCGACTGCAACTCGCGTAAGCGCCGTTCCTGCTTTTCGCCTGCGGATAGGCTTCCCGATACGCTTCGATATAGCCGGGAAGACTCATACCTCCGCCCTTTACCGTCTTGTAGGCCGTGAACATGGCGAAAAGCCAGTGCCGGTTGGAGATTGGTTTTTCGATTTCACTCCGAAGTGGCGGGAGTTTCGCGGCTGTAGTTTTGCTAAGGATCTTAACCACTATCGAAGGACGGCCAATAGGGGGCTTCCGTTCAATCAATTCAACGAAACCAGCTTTTTGGGCTTCGTTTATCTCCCATTCTAAAATCGAATAGATTCGACTTAACTCCCGTCGGGGGAGTTCATTGTTTCGGGCGGCGAGGATTCGCAATAACCTTTCAAGTCGTTCCCGGGAATACTGCATGGAACAATATGCAGGCCGATTAAGGGTTTTTCAAGAGTCCTTGTTCCAAATACCCTCAGCTTCGCGTAAATTCACAGTCAGTCCTAGTAATTCAGGGGCCGAGGTGCTGGTGCTATCGTTGGACCAGTGGCTGTTGTCGCCGGCTCCGTTGACGAGAGCAAACTTGAATTGGCCCGTACCGCTAAAATTCACTCCGTCTACGGCGATACGGCCCTGATGGCTGAGGATCCCCGGTGGCTCCGCAGCTCCGGATTGTCTTCCGTGAAAGCTTACCAGTGAAAGAACGGTTAATAGGGCGAAAACCCTGATTAAAGGATTGGCGAAACAATCGTAACGGGAATTCATGTTAAATGGAGGTTTCGCAATTATTCAAAATCAGAGGCTTTCATGCTGTTACCCTCACAAAACCAAAAGCAAATCACAAGGTGAAACTCAGCGTAGCGCGCATTAAATTACTCAGGTCATTTTTAGCAAATTTCCTTAATTCTTAGTCATCGACGATCTCTTTCCGAATATTCGGCCATGCTTCCACGGCTTTCTTAATCTCAGCTTTTCCAATCACTTCCAATTCTTCCCGAATGAATCGCCTAGCGTTTGCGTGATGAAACCGGGCGAATGTTTCCCGGCATCGTTCCGGTTCGATCTGCGGCCATTCGCTCGATTCGGCCCGCGCTCCCTTTTGAGCAGTTTAATGGCGTATTTCCGTTTGTGACCAGTGAGTTTTCAAAACTCATCAAGGAGCTTCTCGTTTTTGCGGCCTTCCCAGCGTATCTCCGGTAGCCGCCACGTCTATTTTTAAGGTATTCGTTTCGGGCTTGTGGCTGATGGTTTCTACTTTGCGCCATGGTGTTTGCATTTATGAGTCAACGCGCTCTTCGATCGTTGACGCCACCCGATTACTTGTGATATTGTCAGCGAGAGCGAGAGAATTATGACTACCACTGTTGTAGAAGATTTTGAAGGGACGCCGAGTGCGGAATGTCCGTTTTGCAAGAAAATCTGCTGGGTCGGCTCGGACGAAGGTGCCTGCGAGCATCTGTTCGCAACCGGCGACTATCTGGGCGGATCGGAGCTCTGGAGCCGACTGGATGATGAACTGGACGAGAAGCCCACGCTCATTGTGGAAGCATTCGTCGATCTGGAGATCGAGGACCAGACCACCATCATAGAAAAAGTAGGCGGAAAAGCCGGCGATACTCTCGATGCCATGCGGAATCATCAACTCTGGTGGACCGACTTAGTTGAGAACGAGGTCTTCGAGGCCGAGATCGACGAGTCGATGTTCTCGACCACCTACTACTCCATCTTCGTGCCCGATGCTGAGGAGGCGCTAAAGATCCTGAAGCCACGTTACTTGGAGGCTGCTCGAGCAGCTGAGTGAACAGCTGGCTTGCCCCCCCTCAATCTTGGGCGGACCAACGCACCGAATCAATTGAGTGAGATGTCGAAGGCGTCGCAGAGTTCAGTCACTGGGTAATCTTCCCGCATTTGATCGATCAACGCATGCCCAGCTGCGGGTCCTCTCCGAGGATGCTGGCTGCTTTTTTTAAGATTTCACGCTGACGACGCAGATACTCGTTTTCCCGCTCGAGCTTTTTGATTTCAGCCATGAGCTCCTTGGCCGACGCTCCGGCTCGACCTT
>CALGUT010000432.1 GCA_937920335.1 uncultured Opitutales bacterium | reverse complement strand
TGGTGGGTATGATGATGCATTTTCCACGAATTGGACATTTGCATGGAACAGAAATTTCCGAAGAAAGATCCACGCAAATGTTGGAGTCGTTTATTCACTTTGTGGCTGCTGGTGTAGAAGGAGCTCAACCTGTCTGATTAATTGGTGAAAATATTTAACATAGTTTCTCTTCTATGTGTGGCCTTTATCTGGACGGGTTGTGAGACCACGTCGCCAGAGTCCCACAATGATCATGAGCTGATTAAGAAACACATCCCGGATTCCTGGAGCGAGGAGACGCCGACTGGAAGTGTGGCTAGCGACTGGTTAGAAGACTTTAATGACGATCAATTGGTGTCGCTGATCGATACTGCATTTCTCCAAAACCCATCGTTGCAAGCCGCTGTTTATCGATTTCAGCAAGCAGAGGCGAATGCGCAGATAGCAGGAGCCCTCAAGTATCCGAATCTTGGAGCAAGCTTTTCGGGGAGCCGAAATCAACAGTTCTTTAACCCTTTCGGTTCCTTCAAAACTGAAAACTATAGCCTATCGTTATCCTCTCAATGGGAGCTCGATATTTGGGGGAAGGTGCGAGATCAGCACAGTGCAACTATTGCGGCATTCGAGGCGACCGGGTACGATGTCGATGCGCTTCGATTGTCGCTCATATCCCAGATCAGTAAAGCTTGGTTCAACGCTAAGGAACTTCTTTACCAGCGTGATCTCGCAAAGAGAAGTAGGGAGAGCTTTGATTCGAATTTGAAGGTACTCGAAGGTCGCTACCAGCGTGGATTGGTAGATGCATTCGATTTGCGATTATTTCGATCTCAGGCAGCAGTTGTGAGGGCTCAGGTTAATTTGAGAGAGGCAGCACTGGATCAATCCATTCGTCTCGTAGAAACGTTGGTCGGCGACTACCCGGGGCGGAACATTGAAGTCGACAAATATTTGCCAGCAGCTGCAACTCCGATTCCCGCTGAGCTTCCAGCCGCGCTGTTGGAGAACCGGCCTGACCTTCGAGCGGCAGAGCGTCGTCTTGCATCATTGGGAGCAACGTTTGAAGTAGCAAAGAAGAATCGATTACCGGACATTGCATTGACTGGTACTTACGGCCAGGCATCGGCTGAGTTGAATGATCTATTGGATAGCAACTCGAACGTGTGGTCCATTGGAGGTAGTATCACTGCCCCGATTTTTGCAGGCGGGCGTTTGAATGCCCAACGGCGTCTTGCTGAGGCACAATTCAATGAGCAAGTCGCCAACTACGAAACTACTATTCTGAATGCGTTTCGGGAAGTGGAGACCGCTTTGGCCAATCAAGCCTACCTGGTACAACTGGTAAATGAACTGAGTGAAGCGGCGTCTGAAAGCTCCAAAGCGCTGGATCAGGCTTATGACCTTTATGGACGTGGGGTGATCGACATTACTGCGGTGTTGGACGCAGAACGTCGTTCCTTTGATACCCAACGTGACAGTATTTCTGCGGTCAACCGCGTGGTTCAAAATCGTATCGATCTCTATATCGCCCTGGGTGGCGGTCTAAAATTTGAGGAGGAATAACTTATGACAACTCGATCCCATTCTCGCTCCAAAAACCTTGTATTGAAAATCCTGCTACCGTTGGTGTTTCTAGGATTAACAGCCGTGTTCGCGATTCTTATTTTCTCATTTATGGGAGAACCTGAAAAGAAGGAGGTTACCAAGATAGTTCCGCGTGTGGAGGTTATTAGCATTGTCGAGGAAACTCTACAACTGACCGTTATTTCCCAAGGAACGGTTCAGGCTCGAACTGAAACTGCGCTTACAGCTGAAGTCTCAGGGGTCGTGGAATTTGTTTCGCCCAAACTATTTGCCGGTAGTTTCTTTAAAAAAGGTGATCTTCTTCTGGAAATCGATAAGATCGAATACGAAGCAGCATTGGCGAACGCCAAAGGAATGCAGGCTAGTGCGAAACTGGCTTACGCTCAGGAGGAAGCGCTCAGTGAGCAGGCCCAACTCGATTGGAAAGAAATGGGCCGGGGGCAACCCAGTGATCTCGTGTTGCGTAAACCTCAGTTGGAGAAGGCAGCAGCGGATATCGAATCGGCGAAAGCGGCCGTGGCTCTTGCTGAAAGAAACTTGTCGAAAACGAAAGTCGTGGCTCCGTACGATGGTCGAGTGCAATCCAAATTTGTCGATATTGGTCAGGTTGTGAGTGCTCGGATGACTCAACTTGCTCAGGTTTATTCAGTGGACGTGGCTGAAGTTAGACTGCCGGTTTCGGCAAATGACGCAGGGCGTATTGATCTTCCCGAACTCTATCGAGATGGTAAATCTGACGTCGAACCATCGCGGGTGGTACTCTCCTCTGAAACGGGCAACAACGTCTGGTCCTGGGAGGGCGTGCTCGATCGGACTGAAGGCGTCATTAATCCAAATACCCGCCAGTTGTTTTTGATAGCTCAGGTGAAAGATCCCTACGCAAAATCGGATGAAGGAAAACCGCCTTTGAAAGTCGGGCAATTTGTGACGGCCGAAGTTCAAGGGAGGTCAATTGGGAAAGGTTTTGTGATTCCGCGCTCTACGCTTAAACCGGGAAATTTGGTGTATGTGATCGATGTATTTGATCGCTTGCAAATTACGCCGGTGACGGTTGCTCAGGCGGGTGTAGATGAGGTGCTGGTTACCGAGGGATTGAAACCCAATGACCGGATTTGCACGACGCAGTTGGGGATCGCCGT
>CALGUT010000431.1 GCA_937920335.1 uncultured Opitutales bacterium | reverse complement strand
ACGTCGTCACGAGTCATAAGCCGAGTGCTCCGTAATCCTATCGATGTGACTTCACCCCGCTCACCGGTATCCAACACAATAAAATCACCGATTCGGTATGGACGATCAGCCAAAATGGCAACACCGGCAAATAGGTGACTCAGTGTATCTTGCGCAGCAAAGCTTAGGGCTAGCCCAACGATTCCTGCGGACGCCACCAACCCAGTAACGTTGATATCCCATGCAACCAGGATGGAATATGCGGCGGCCAGTACAAATAGCACCATCGCCATGTTGCGCATCAGCGGAACGGTATCGCGCTGGGCAAAGGCAAAGTGTTTGGTGTTGCGCTCCATACTCCACAGCACCGCACCTGTACTTCGCATGAAGAAGCCCACCCAGCTCAGAATAATAATGGTTTTCAGGATGGCCAATAGGATACTAAGCGTGGCTTCCCCTAACTCGGCAACCAGTATCCTGCTGGCGATCATCAAACTGAAGACGGCAAAGGTAGTAAAAAAGGGCCGGTGCAGTAGACTGAGAACTTTCTCGTCGAGTTTATTCTCGGTTTTCTGCACCAGCCTGGCGACGAAATTGAACAGCAGAAGCTCTGCTATTTTGGCGATGACCAGACCGAGAATCACTACGATGAGGGCTTCTACCCAAACGTTAAGTGCAATAAATTCCAGGATACGTTGCGATTCCTCCGCCAATCTTTCTTCCACGACCTTCCCCCAAAACTGTTGTGATCAATTTTTAAGCTATGGGAAGAATAAACACCCTATTTTGTAGAAGCAACGACATAACGAAAGGTATCGGAAAGTGAGATAAGCAAATCGCAAGAAGCAATTTTGAATAGTCAGCTAGCCGGAGGGGTTGGCGAAGGGGATGTAGAGAAAAATGACTAAACCAAGTTTTAGCAATATTAGCGGGCCGAAACAGCACAGCGACAGGAACTCGCGAATCAGGGGGGACATAACAAACCAAAGACAAAAGAAAAACCCCTGCCCGGGCTAACGATCAGGGGTTTGAATTAAAACCTGACGATGATCGCTTCGCGATACCGGCCCTAAGCAGAGCTATTGGGCGTTCTAAGCCGGTAGCCGAATTTCTCCGACTACGGCTTGATGGCGAATCTGTTGTTGCTAATCCTAGTTTGAAATCAAACCCTCAAGTCCCGAATAGTCAGGCGGGTACTTTTCTGCGCGAAAGAACAAATCCGGAGCTCCGTGTTCGTTTCGGTATTCATACTCCCAAACTATATCGCCGGAAGGTGTAACTTCACGCTGCATACCGATGGCGCCTGCGTTGATAAAAGTGTTGCCATTCGGCATGCGTTGTACACCTGATATAAAAGCCGCCAAAAATTGTTCTTCCTCAGGTGGGTTGTATTCCCAAAACATTTCCTCCGGACCGTACGGCTGGCCATCTTCCAACACGTAACTACCATCCGGATTTCTCTCTGGAGCAATTTCCACAATGGTCGTATAAGGCCGGAGATCCGGATGGCCATTATTGAAGATAAGTAGGTTACCGGCACCAGGTAATCCATCGCGGATCCACTGAACGTCGTGCTGGTTATAAAGCTCGCGATCATCGGGCGTGCCACGACCGTAGACTTCCGGATTCCCCCATCGATACAGGATCTCGCCACCTTTGCCATATCTACCTCCGCTGTTACCTTCGGCCTCACGCGGTGTCGTACTATGATCGATGATCAGGATCTCACTCATTGATCGAAATGAAACGGCTATCTGATCTAGCTCTTCGTTGTAGTCGATCGCGTTGGAATGAACCCAGTCGGGATGAATCAAGCCATCTTCAAGATCAAAATGATTTATGTCCATCCGACCTGGATGATCGGCAATTACGCCGTAATTGGCCTTTGTCGGATCGAAGTCCTGAATAAGGTGGTTTCTTATATTCCACTCCCAGACGACTTCCATTGCGATGGGATCGATTTCAACAATAATATCAAACCAGTGATCGCGATCCTCAGGCAATGTCGCTGGATTACGGCCCTGGGCAACAGCGATATCACCTGATGACTTTTGCCAAACTTGTGCGAGTAAATTGCCATTGGGCATTTTCCGAACCGCGTGATGACCCAGGATATAGTCGTTGTTCAAACTGATTCGCCAGACAAGGTCGCCGTTGGCGTCATACTCTTCGACACAGCCGGTGGTGCTTCCACCGCCGTTATGAATGTCCGTGGTTGTAGCTTTACTGGAGTAAAGCCGATGTCCATTAGGTAAAAGCTGCGTGTACTTGGGATAATAGTCGCCGGAATAGGAACCTGCGACTTCTTTGTCGACTCCCAGCAAATAGGATACTTTGTCCCCTGTAGGCTCGAGTAAAACATATCCAGGCTGAACCCGCTCCCAATCCGTTTCTACCGATTCACGAGGCGGGCGAACTGCCCCACCACCTGCTCCGGGAGGATTAAGCTGGGCTACGACACCACAGTCAGACGACAAAGTCATAGTGGAAACCCATTTCTGGGTCTGAGGTTCAGGCGCAACCGGAACTTCAACTTCGTCGTTTACAACCTGTCCACAAGCGCTAAGTAAGCTCACGCCAACCGCCAACGCAAGAGCGCGCTGCTGTGTAATAATTTTCATGTAATAAAATCCCCTAGGGTAAGCCTGTTTAATTCAGTTCGCTATCTCTACCCGGATGAGCGGGAAAATAAAATTGATTAAGCTTTTTCTGATCTTTCT
>CALGUT010000430.1 GCA_937920335.1 uncultured Opitutales bacterium | reverse complement strand
CCAATGGGGGGTTCGAGAATCTGCTGGATGCAGTCGTGCGAATTGATGTGCGAGAAGTGACTTATCGTGGCGGCTCGAAGCAAAACATCAGTGGAGTCGGATCCGGTGTTATTGTTTCCGAAGAAGGGCATATCCTTACTAATGCCCACGTGGTCTCAACTTTTGCTGAAGAGATTCGTATCACACTGTCGAATCTTGAGCGGGTGAGCGCCGAGCTTATTGGATGGGATCACTGGACGGACCTTGCACTTCTCACGCTCGATCTTGAAGAACTGGAGGAGCGTGGGCTTACCTTTACCCATGCGGGATTTGGAGACTCGGTGGACGTATATCCTGGATTGACCGTATTCGCAGTAGGGACTCCCAATGGACTTACCCGAACGGTCAGCCGTGGTATCATTTCAAATACGAGCCGCTTTTTCGAAGGCGCCGATGGGGTTCGAGGTTATGAAACCGGTTATTTTAATACCTGGTTGCAGACCGACGCCGCCATCAATCCAGGGAATAGCGGTGGACCGTTGGTCGATGAATATGGAAATATAGTTGGTATCAATACCCGGGCGTACTTAGGGTCGAACAATCTCGGATTCGCGGTGCCTTCTGAGACCGCTCAGTTTGTATTGGCAGGCCTATTGGAAAACGAGGAAATCATACGCAGCTATGCGGGTATTGTCTTGGGCCCCATGCAGGATTTGGAGACCTTTTATAATATACAGGCCAATCAGGGAGTGCTGGTCGAAAGTGTCGATCCGGGCTCCCCGGCTGCGAACAGGGGCATCCAGCCTGGTGATATTTTGCTCTCAATGGATGCTGTACCGCTGGATGGGCGTTTTCCTGAGCAATTACCGCCGATTCAGAATCGCATCGCCAATTATCCTGTGGGATCTGAAATCAGCCTGGAGATCAGTCGTCAGGACAACATTTTTACAGAGGTGGTAGAGACCGAGAAACTGGAGAGCCGTGTCGGCGAAGAGTGGGCATTCGACAAATGGGGGCTAAGTGTTAGGGATGTGAGTCGAGCCTACGCCCGCGAAAATAAACTCACTACTGATGACGGATTTCTGGTGCTCGGAGCGAAGAATGCCTTTCCGGCGGATAAAGCGGGAATTCGATCTGGAGATATTATTTCGAAGATTAATCGGAAGCCAGTTGGCTCTCTGGAAGATCTAAAATCTATGCACGACGCATTTGACGAGAACTCAGAATCCTTATTTGTTGAGGTCACAAGAAATTTCAGAACCTCCCTGTTTATATTAAAACCATGAGACTATTCCTCACAGTGATATTGTTGCCGATTTTTGGTGCAGCCTCCGTTCATGCCGATCCGTTTCCTGCAAACCTAAGCGAAATGGTTTTGGAACGGGCGAAGTCGGTTGTTGCGTTTGAGTTCGTGATAGAACGGGAGATGGATCGCCAGGAAGGGTATGCCTACGGATTGGTGGTAGACGACGATGGAACGATCGTGGTTCTTGAGAGTATGATTCCCACTTGGATTCCTGTGGAAAAGTTGAAAAACTTTGTCGGATATTCACTTCCACAAGACAAGGAGAAGTATTCACTGACCTACCTGGGAAATGACTATGTCTCTGGTTGGCATGTACTGGCTTTTGAGGATGGCCTGCCGCCCGCATTCACACCGATTACGGAGTTTGGGCGAGCGACGGTAGACATGGGTGACTCGATCTTTGGAGTGGGAGGTGTCGGTAAAGAGCTGGGCTTCGATCCCTACGTTCTTAGCTGTCGGGTGGCCATGACCAAGCGATTGCCGGATCGCCAGATTATAGCTAGAGACGACATCACTAATCCAGGAGGGGCTGTTTTCAATGTAGAGGGTGCGTTTGTTGGTTGGGCCATGAGTCCCTTGTCCTACAAGCGCGTTATGAATATTGGTCGCGAGACGTTGAATGTCACGATGAGTAATCCCGAAGAGTCTTCAGTGGCGCTTTGTAGCGAAGACTTTTTCGAATATTTGGATGCCATCGATCCAAGCAACGTAGAGGGTCCACGTGCGTGGATCGGAGTCTCAGGTATGCAGCCAATCGATCCTGAAGTG
>CALGUT010000429.1 GCA_937920335.1 uncultured Opitutales bacterium | reverse complement strand
CTTACATACCAGAATCAAGAGGGCTATTGTTAGAGGGCGACGGAATCTTGAAAAATCTCTCTTACCATTTTCAACGAACGAATTTCGTAAGCCTGATAGGTATCATCACCCTGAGTAGTTGGTTTAGTTGGCAAATTTTCACTGGAAGCACGATTATGGAAGCTACAGCTGCCTGCTTTCACCCATTTGCGCTTTTGCTTGTTTCCCACAGTCTGGTCAGTTTACTGGCCGACTTTAATCCCAAGAAACTGGAAGGTTAGGCGAGTCGGCCGCTATGACGGTTACGCCGCAGATACCCAGCGACAAGGCACGATACATGCTATCTAGCGGAGACCGATCCTATGGATATTTAAAACACGCCCATGATACGAACCACCATCACATTCTTCCTATGCAGCTTGTTGGGCTGTATGTTTGGTACTTTCCTAACCGCTGAGGACAAGATCCCGATTAAGGTTGTGGTTGTCTCCATGTTTGAGAACGGAGAACACACAGGTGATCGTCCCGGCGAAATGCAACTTTGGGTCGAAAATGGTAATTTCGATGAGAAGCTTGAGTTCCCCCTAGGCCTACATGACCTCTACTACCGAAAAGATGGAGTACTGCTGACATGCACGGGCGGCGGTGTCACCAATGCCACTACCAGCATCATGGCACTAGGTATGGACTCGCGGTTCGATTTCTCAAAAGCCTACTGGTTGGTCGCTGGTATCGGCGGCGCTGACCCCGCGGACTCAGCTCTTGGAGACGCGGTATGGGCGAACTGGGTCATAGACGGTGATCTAGCTTACGAAATCGATGGCCGGGAAATTCCCGATGATTGGGCTTACGGATTCATCGCCCTCGGTGCTAAAAAGCCCGATACCCTTGAAGATGGTTGGACAGTCGACACTATCGCTTATCGATTGAATCCAGATCTCGTTGAATGGGCCTACTCGATCACCAAAGAGATTGACCTTGGCGACCATCCAGAGCTCGCTGCATTCCGAAAAAAATTTAAAGGAATGCCCGAAGCAAATCGTCCCCCTAAAGTCATTAAAGGAGACACCCTCGGCTCTAGCACCTATTGGCACGGAGACCTTCTTAACGAGTGGGCTAACAACTGGATGAAGCTTCACTCAGGTGGCGAAGCTAAATTTACAACGACGAACATGGAAGACAACGGAACCTTGACTGCTCTTCACAGAATGGCTCGCACAGGTCTTGTCGATACCGAGCGGGTACTTGTCCTCCGAACTGCGAGTAACTTCTCTACACCTCCACCGGGCGAAGAAGCCGTGTGGTCAACCACCGCTCCGTACCCAGGTGGCAGTATCCCTGCGTACGAAGCCGCTTACAGAGTCGGAAATACGGTTGTAGAATCCCTTTTAGCAGGCTGGAGCCATTACGAGAAAAAAACACCGACACAGTGAATTCACTGAAGTCTTCTAGGATTTTCCACTAAGAAACAATCAGGGAATTATGTAATCTTGGGAAATACCGTGAATTCGAAAGAGGATTAGCAAAATTAGCGTGACCAAGGGCCTTTAAACAGGCCAGATTTTCGTAGTACCTTATGCGAAATTCGCCCCGATTCCCGCTCTATATTTTTCTACTCCTTTTCTCACTAGGCTTCCTCAGCCGACTGGGTCCATTTGGCGAATCCATATTCAACCTTGAGTTTGATTTTTCTGCCATTTTCTCTCCGATCAACAAGGAACCAGACCCTGAGTTCATGGATAAAGCAACGCTCATATACTTGGACGAAGCGTCGCATCAGGAGCTCAACCAACCCGACAATGTAACTTGGGATCGTTCACTCCATGCAAAGCTGATCGACAAACTAACAGAAGCTGGGGCTGCATTGGTATACTTCGATATCCTCTTCGCTCAAGACAGCGACGACCCGATTGCTGACCAAGCGCTGGAGGATGCCATCCGAAGGAATGGAAACGTTATACTTATTGCTCAATTAACCAATGCCTGGTCAGGAGGCGTTTTCAGCGAACAAGCGATCTTACCCCTCAGTCGCTTCAGACAAGCTGCAGCAGGATAGGGACTAGCTGCACTGAGAGAAAGTTCAGATGGCGCGATTAGACGGATGCCGGTCGACCTAAGTGAAACCACCCTATCCGGGCCCAAGGTCGCCGCGCAGTTTGTCATGGGAGTCGACAAGATCAAGCAAAGCACAACTCATAGCTCGGAATATCTGAGATTCTACTCCGATGATCCAGCAAAAGCTGAGAACGTCTGGAGCTATAAGGAATTACTCAAAGACAGTTTTCCCACTCAACGCCTGAAAGATAAGTGGGTCTTTATTGGCGTCGATCAGACCATTGGATTCACTGGGACGAAAAAAGATACCTTCAAAACGGTCTACAGTCGCCTGAGCGGTAATCGCTGGAACGGTGTAGACTTTCACGTCACCGCATTTGAAAACTTCCTTTCAGATCAGTACGTGCGTCGCGTTTCGTTTCTACAAGAAATATTCTGGCTAATCGGAGGAAGTCTCTTGCTCGTCCTTTCACTCTTACTTCCCTTCGTCCGGCAGCGAATCTTTTATATGATCTTCCTAGCTGTCGCACTGCCCAGCATCGCAGTAATCTGGTCGAGTCTCGCATCGGTTACGACACCGTTCTTAACTATCCTTGCAATTCAAACACCCGTCATGGCGCTCATACTCATGCGCGACCAACCAATCGTATACGATGTGTTTATAAGCTATAGCTTTTCGGATGCTCTTGAGTACCGATTCCTTGAGCCGCTTACCACGGCATTTAACGACCAGGGTATACGTTGGTGGCTCGATGAATGAAAATTTCAGTTACAGAATGGAACTGTTTTTTTTAAAGTCTACCGATTCGCTCGATACGCCCCAATCGCTGGTCGGCTATATCTCATCCGCATACACCACCGTCTCAGTCGGCTCATCCAGCGATATAGTCAATATCCCTGACAACGCTGTGCTTGCAGCCGCGAAGCTAGAGTTGGATTTGTTCCCAGAGGACGATATCACCTTCGCAGACCTCAGCGACCTATCTTCACTGACTGTCACGTCAAACGCACCCGTCAACCTTACCGGTCTTCAATTTGCCTCAAGCCTTTCTCAGCTAACAATAAACACAGAGCAGCTACAAAATATCTTTCCCGTCTCCAATCTCGATCAGCTAGAGAGAGTCAAACTCGTTGCGCCGCAAAAAGAGGGATTGTTTTTCACGCACTGGAGTGACGGTAGCCAGGAAAACCCCAGGATTATCGAAATAACAGGAAGCCAGAATCTCGCACTCACCGCCCAGTATTCCGCTACACCTCTCTCTCCCTATGCTGGTGGCTATTCACTGATTGCGAATGGCACGGTAAGATCAACCAACTCCATGCCGGCTGGCTTGGACGTGCAAGTGGGCGACCCTTATGAACTCAGGATCCATTACTTAATTTTGGAAGATGCCGCTACGGGAGGCGGGGATCGTTCCGTTGGCATGAATTATAACAATCAGGGTCCAGCAATGGAAATTGATGTCAGGATAAATGAGTATAGATGGGTCCTTCGTAATACCGATGACGGAGTCAGAAACTCTTCGATTCTTTCCACCTCACTCCCCAGCATAAAGATTCTCGAATTCTCCATACGAGACTCAGACGACGATACGACCCTCGACTTTCCATTTTCCCGCGGAACGGATAGCGTTAGCTTCACGGCAAGGGCGGATTTAAGCAAAGGAGAACTCTTTAATGGCCCTTTAAAGGTTCCCAACGACCCAGGTTACGTTAATTGGGATGCCGTTACTGGAGGCACGATCAATATATTAAGCGCGTCTCCTGCTTGGCTGATCAGCTTGAATGTGATACCCGGCCCCGATTACTCTATACGATTTGAGCGGCACCCTTCTTATCTCAACCTTACCCAAAGGATAACCGGCTATGCAACGGAGCAGCCAACTGCAGGGCCCGACTTCTCTTCCGAAAATATAATCATAAACTGTACGGATCCCTATGCCGATAGTTTCGAAACTACCTACGAATTATGGCGTGGAACAACCAGCAACCCTGAGTCAGCTGGCTTGATCTCCACTGATCCTGCCGACCTGTTTCACAGAGACCGTAATACCCAACCAGGGATCGAGTATTTCTATTTCATTCGAGCCATCCGTGACGGGCGGATAGCCGATTTCTCGCAGTCCAGTTCCGCCGTTCGATCTGTAAACGCCCCCGAGGATGTACAGGCGACACAAGGGGACTTTTCAGACCGTATTCGTGTATCTTGGACACGGGTCAGTGGAGCAACGAGCTACTCCATTTATAGATCCACCTCTGACGATACAGCTACCGCTGAATTAATCGCAGAAGGAATTGGAGACAATGAGTACGAGGACCTAACGCCAGATGCCGATACCACTTACTACTATTGGGTCACCAGTCGCGCGTTCGACGAAACAAGTGGCTTCAGTGTTTCCGCTAGCGGCTACCGAGTCGCGAATGGAATCACCACAGTCCGAGCCTCAGATGGATTATATACCAACAGAATCCAGATTACGTGGGAAGCCTTTCCCGAAGCCACATCCTACAACGTCTACCGCAATTCTGAAAACAACAGTGAGTCTGCGATCACACTGGCTACTAATATAGCAGTCAATCAATACGATGACCTTGTCGGATCCGATAACGAGGGAGTATTGTTTTTTTATTGGGTGAGACCCAACATCGAAAACGTATTGGGAACGCTATCCAATACCGACTCAGGCTATATTCCCGTTCAACGAACCAACAAGATTCTCGCCTGGGGTGACAATGACTTTGATCAAACGGACATCCCGGACATCGACCTTTCAGATATCGTGGAAATCGCGGCTGGAGCGAATCACTCCCTCGCCCTTCGGTCTGATGGAACCGTTGTCGGTTGGGGGAGAAACGAATTCGAGCAATCGACGCCACCGGACGATCTCGAAGATGTTATCGATATCGCGGTTGGTTATGACCACTCCCTCGCACTGAAGCGTGACGGGACCGTAGAAGCTTGGGGTAGAAACACCTTTGGAAAAGCAAGCGTTCCGTTTGGCTTGGCAAACGTTATTGACGTTGAGGCTGGCGCGGAACATTCACTGGCGCTCTTAGCGGACGGACGGGTCGTAGCCTGGGGTGGCAACGACAACCAACAAATTGAAATACCTGATACCCTGGACCGAGTCGTTCAAATATCCGCAGGCGGCTATCACAATCTCGCAAGACAAGTCGGTGGCGCCGTAGTCACCTGGGGGGACAATAGTTTTGGCCAACTAGACATTCCAACTCGTATAACTCAAGTAATTGATATCGCTGCGGGGTGGAACCATTCATTAGTTATATTACCCAACGGAACCGTTGACGGATGGGGAGACAATGGTCGTGGCCAATTGGACTTTCCGACAGATACCCAAGAACCACTCCAAGCAAAAGGGTTGGTCATTCGCGATCCCGTGACCGCTAGAATTGTCGATATTTCAGGGGGCCTTTTCCATAGCTTGGCTCTCAGCGCAAAAGGTGAACTTTCCGCTTGGGGCGAAACCAAAAACAGTCAAACGGAATCCCCCGAAAGCTTGGGAAGAGTCAGCCAGATTGACGCAGGGGATGAGTTTAACTTGATCGTTGAAGAAAGCGCATTTCCGAAGATTGAGAGCATTATTCCGGGCAATACGACTCTACTTTCTGGAGAAGACATCGTATTAAGAGTTCGTGCTACCGGTGGTCCTGATATAGCCTTCCAGTGGCTCTTTAACAGTACACCCATCGCAGGGGCGATTGACGAAGCTCTGTTCCTCAGTGATATTAAAGCGGCTGGGATTGGTAGCTATTCAGTAAAAGTAACAAGTGGAGACAACGAAATATCAAGCTCTCCAATACAAATAGATGTGACAACGAATCAAGCGACAATTACCACGCAAACGGTTCGTGCGATTCGGACCTACGATGGAACCTACCTCTTCTCACCGATAGAAACTAACCCACCTGGTTTAAGTTTTGCCGTTCGCGCGCCAGACAACCGTAAGCTGCCGTCAACCGCAGGGACACACATGATATCTGTAGATGTCGAACAGGATGGTTACGAAGCCATTCCCATGGAGAACATAACCCTCGAGCTAGATACCTTGACGGGCGAATCACTCCAGCTCATGGAAACCGAATCTGGAATGACCATCCGCTATCTGGCACCGGAAGGATTCAGAATCATGCTGCAAACATCAACGAATATGCGAGATTGGACTACGTTAGCTGAAGTCCCCAACGGAGACGGAAGTTTACACGATTTCTCGCTTTTCACACCTAAGGATGACTTCTATCGTGTGGTCTTTGAAACGCCCGCACCGAACTAGGTTGTTTTAACTCCGATCACTCCTAAAGATTCCAGACTCGTACCACCCACGCATGCGGATTAACCTAAAAATCGTTTCGAAGTTATTAATAGGCTACCAACCTTACATCTTTTCCTTCTTGGCGCTCGTCGCACTGGTTTTGGGCTTTTACGGATTTTCAACTCCTCCGCCTCCTGATGGGCCTTACGGATTCTGGGATGCACTTTATAACACATTGGCCCTTGCTGTCGTTGTCTGGGAACCCGGCATCTATGACCCAACGCCCTGGAGCCTCAATATCGCGCGCTTCCTCGCCCCCACGTTAACCGGCTACGCTCTCTTCCGTGGAACTATGTTCCTGCTGGCGGGAGCCCACGAAACCATGCGTAGGAGGCGAATAAAGAAACATATCATCGTGTGCGGAATAGGGAAACGAGGTCGTTTTCTGGCGATTAGCCGAAGCAAGGAAACCGCAGTCGTGGCGATCGATTCCGATCCCAGCCCAGAAGTGGTCACCGCTTGCGCGAACAACGAAATAAGCCTCGTCGAAGGAAATGCGTCCGATCCAACAGTGCTCTTGGAAGCTGGAATCGGTAGAGCGTCTGAAGTGTTTGTTTTCACAGGAAACGACAACAAAAACCTGGAGATCATACATGCCATCCGTAAGATCCGAACAGATTCGGAGAATGGCGAACATCTGTATCCATTAGAGTGCTACTTAAGTATCAAGGACCTCTACTTGAGAGACTTAATTCCAGTACATGAGAAATTTATCGACGATGCGGGTAATATGCAGATCACCCCTTTCAATGATCATAAGAACGTCGCACGGAACCTCTGGAACCTCATGCTCGAGAAGGCCAAGAGCAGCGGCCTGTGCCTTCCACTACTTCCGGACCATTCGAAACGGGCTCACTTACTCCTCATCGGCTACAATCCGGAGGGACAGGCGATTGCTATGGAATTTGGGCAACAGGGTCATTTCGCCAATGGGAGAACATCAAAAATGACGATCATTGATGAAAACCTGGGAGATCCCGAAAACCCGAAGGCAGAAAACATTTTTTCCACTCCGCTAAGACGTCTAGCAAAGACGTTGGATCTGGAACTGATTCGCTCGGTGCCTGATTCCGAAATCGTAAGAAACATCATCATGGCCGCGGCTTCAGATCCTGAAAGCCTTACCAGTATCGTATCTTGCGGAAAAGACGATACCGAGAGCCTCACACTAGCTCTTCACATTAACGATCTCCTTAGACAAACGGGACATAAGAACATCCCAGTTTTTGTTAGGCTGACGGATTCCATCGGGCTGTCAGAGTTTCTTGACCATGAAAACAACCATGATGAAGTATTGGTTAACGTATTCGGATTCGGACTCTTCGAACAGACCTTTTCGGTGGAAAGTATTCATTCTTTAACTTTAAACCGCATCGCGATGGCTATCCACGCTCACTACCAGAATGATGGTCATTCACATTCGGACCAAGAAGCCCTGCAGAGTTGGAACCAATTGCCTGAGTATTTAAAGGAAGCCAATCGAGTGGCGGCTGAGCACCTTCGATTAAAGCTCGCAACCGTATTGAAAGCGGAAGGAGAAACCGAAGAAAACCTGGAACTACTATTCGAGAAGCACATCGATTCCCTCTCAAAGATGGAGCACAATCGCTGGATGGCTGAAAAAATCCTGCAGGGCTGGATATACGGTGAAACGACAAACAAGCAAACCTTCACCCATAAGAACATTGTAGGCTGGGACGATCTTTCGGAGGAAGACAAAGAGAAGGACCGAACACAGGTCCGAGCCACAACGAAGCTTCTTAAAGCCGCGGATCTAGATTCATAGGATTTTTAGAAACAAGTCCATCTGTGTTCAGCAAGTATTCATCCAAAACAGCTACCGGTATATATACGACCATGGTCGTATTATTACTCGCTCCGGCGTGCAACAAAAAGGAACAGGCAGCAGAGCCCGCCAACACGACCGCTCTACACAGTGAATCGAATCATACGATTGAGATCCAGGACTCAAACGGGGAGAGCCATACATTCCGCCATTCGCCAATAAAGATCGTTTCAATTCTACCGAGTGTAACCGAATACCTCTATCAACTGGATAAAGGCCATTTACTCGTCGGTCGCTCTGACTCCTGCAAATATCCACCGGAAACATCAGGCATCCAAATCGTTGGAAGTCAGGACCGCATCGATAGAACCAAACTTCTAGCACTCGCAGCCGATGTTGTCTTTGCAGGCCCTCAACTTCCGAGTGAAGAAATCGAGTCTCTTAAGTTACAGGGACTTCAGGTGGTAACTTTCGAACTGGAAACCCGCGAAACCATTCGAAGCAGCCTAAGAATTCTAGGAAAAGTCCTAAAAAACGCTGGTGACGTAGAAACTCTACTGGGCTGGATGGATCGTCACTACAGAGACATTGAGAGGGAAATAGATGCATCAACCAACGCTCCTGATAGACCGAGAGTTCTCATACTCTACGACTTGGACTCACTCTTCTCTGCAGGGAAACGTACGTTTGTGGATGAAATGGTTACGCTAGCCGGTGGTATCAATATCGCAGCTCAGATTGAAGGACCATGGCCAAGTCTATCCAAAGAGTTCCTGCAGAGTCACCAACCACAAGTGCTCATTATTGCTACCAAGGAAGAGGACTTTTCCACCATGCCAGAAGCGGTCCGTATCTGGAGTAAAATGGACGGTTTCCGCGATTTGGATGCCATCAAAGATAATCGGGTGTTTTTGATCGATTATGACCTACTAAGAATCCCCGGGCCGCGCCAAGTTCAAGCAGCGCGGCAAATCGCTCATACGATTTATCCCGAGCGAGTCGAATTCCCCCCTGAGCTGATACAAGTTGAGTTAGCTCATTGAGTTGCCCCTTCAAGATCCAGAGTCCAGCAGCGCCGATCGTGGCTACTGGGCCATCCATCTGTCAAAAGCGTGTAAATTCGGAGTGAAGAGCCAAAAATCAATTTTCACTTTGATCTGAAAACCACAGATAAATGGGTCTATTAAGTCTTATCTATCAAGTTCACTAATTGTCTCATTCCCTATCAAAAACTCATTTCGAACTAGGATCACTGGCTGAACCCATTCCTATCTCTCAAATACTGTACTTGAGCAAACACTGACATTTGCCAAGTGCCACAACGGATCAGCTCCACCCAATATCTCATGAAAACACGCTCATATAGCTTACGTTTGGCAACTCTCGGAAGTATTGCTTCCCTGATAGTGTTCCTAATCCAACCCATCCAAGGCATCGTCTTCCAAATCGGCGAATTGGATGCCCAACTGGACTCAACCATTTCGATCGGTGGAGCCTACCGGACCTCCAACCCTAGCGCTGATCTGATAGGATTAGCGAACGGTGGAAATCAATTCTCAGTCAATGCCGACAACGGTAACCTGAACTACGAAAAGGGATGGTTCTCAAAGGCGATCAAAATGACCAATGACTTTGAGATTTCCGGGGAGAACGCGGGAGCGTTTGTCCGAGTATCCAGCTTTTATGATTACGAAAACGAAGAGGGGAACCGCCCATTCAGAGCCCTCACTGATGAAGCCTTGGAACGGGTGGGTAGCGATATAGAGCTCCTCGACGCCTTTGTGTATTTCAATATGAACGCAGGAGATATCCCAATCGATCTCCGATTCGGCAGCCAGGTTTTAAGCTGGGGCGAAAGTCTCTTCATCCAAAACGGAATCAATGCAATCAATCCGGTCGACGTAGGTAAACTACGGATACCAGGTGCAGAGCTCAAAGAAGCATTGAGACCCGTTCCCATGGTAAGCTTCAATGTCGGGCTCACTGAAAACATTACTATCGAGGGTTTCTACCAAGCCAAGTGGGAAGAGACTATTATCGATCCCGACGGGACCTACTTCAGTACCAACGACGTCATTAGCCGCGGCGCAGACCGGCTCTGGCTTGGGTTCGGCGCGATTGGTGAAGACTCACCGTTTGGCGCTGTTCCGAGGGCGCAAGATCGTGATCCTTCAGATAGTGGTCAATATGGGCTAGCTATGCGTGTTATCGCTCCCGCTTTAAATGAGACAGAGTTCGGGTTCTATTTCATCAATTATCACAGTCGCACCCCTATCGCTAGCGCGGTCACTCCGACTCAGGCCATCAACCCGGATCTCACGGGGCCATTGACTCAAGTTCTGGCGTTCTCTGGCCTGCCACCTGCCGTCGCAGCCGAGCAAGCTGCCGGAATCTGGGGATTGGCGACTGCATTCGAAATGTTCGGACCCATGGCTTTGACTCCTGAACAGATCGGGATCCTAACCGCACCCGACACGCAGTTCGCCCTAGAAAACGCCGGGCAGCTCGCATTCTTCGAAGCTGCGGCAACGTCCCGTTACTTTGTCGAATACCCAGAAGACATCAGTCTGTTTGGAGCGAGTTTCAACACAGCCATTGGTAATTCCGGTTGGACACTCCAAGGTGAAGTCTCTTACCGCCAAGACCAACCGCTACAACTAGACGACGTTGAACTCAACTTTGCTGCTCTATCGGCGATCAACCCGGACTTTGGCCTTGTTAACCAGTTCGGAAACTACTTTGGCCGCCTCGGAGAAGAAATTTCAGGCTATCGAGAAAAGGATGTCTATCAGTTCCAGATGTCCACCTCCCGTGTGTTTGGACCCTCTCTCGGCGCTGATCAAATGATCTTTGTAGCGGAAGTCGGTCTTACCGACGTTCCAGGATTGTATGATACGACCATCCGCTTTGATGGTCCTGCTACCTTCACTTCTGGAGATCCAAATGCTACCGCTGCAGGAATCCAACCGGTAACCGCCGATCCTTCTTTGTTCGCTACCCCGTCATCTTGGGGTTATCGAGCCATTTTCATTCTACAATACAATGATGTTTGGAATGGTATCAACATGGCGCCGGTTGTGCAATTTGCCCACGACGTAAACGGAATAACACCCCTTCCAATCGGAAACTTCATTGAAGGTAGAAAGTCTATGACTCTCGGACTTAACTTTGATTATCAAAGCTCTTGGTCAACAGAGTTTCTATTTACTAATTTTTGGGGAGCAGGCGAAGCGAATCTCTTACAGGATCGTGACTTTATCTCCGCCACTGTTAAATACTCCTTTTAATCTCATCACCCTGTATTCTCATGAAGCACGTATTAAAATCTCTGGTACTCGCGTCCGTTGCATTTTCAACTATTACGCTGATCTCCCATGGAAAGGTTTCGCAATCTGAAGCCGATCGCCTCGGAAACGACCTCACTCCTCTGGGCGCAGAAAAAGCAGGGAATGCGGAAGGCACGATACCCGCATGGGACGGTGGAATTACCGAGCTACCAACCGGTTACTCACCCAGCAGCCATCATATCGACCCCTATGCAGATGATCGCCCGCTCTACACGATCACCGCACAAAACATGGGCAACTACAGTGACCAGCTCACGGAAGGCCACAAAGCTCTGCTTAGGACTTACCCTGACACCTACAAGATTCCCGTCTACCCTTCACGCAGGTCTGCATCGAACCCTCAATTCGTGTATGATTATACGAAACAAAATGCCACCGGTGCTACCCTGGTAGAGGGAGGTAATGGAATCCAAGGAGCTGTTGTCGGGATACCCTTCCCTATTCCTCAAAATGGATTAGAGGTAGTCT
>CALGUT010000428.1 GCA_937920335.1 uncultured Opitutales bacterium | reverse complement strand
GGTCGCGTCCTTCGTCACTTCCTTAAACCAGTCCTGGATCTGCTGATGCATCGTAGCGGCTTTGTCAGGATGCCGGTCTTTCAAGCTGATTTTCTCTCCCGGATCAGATTCGAGGTTATACAATTCGAGCTGTGGATTCTGAAAGGTCCCTGGTTCCGTATCCGGGTGCTGGACTACCAGTTTCCAGGGCCCGTCGCGCAGGGCTTCTGATCGATTACCCCTATTGGATAAGGATGCCCAAAAAAGTTGACGCTTTGGTAGTAGTTCTTGATTGAACAGTACCGGTGAAAAGTCGCGACCGTCGAGCATGGGCGTATCGTGCTCGATTTTCGCCAGCGAGAGCAACGTGGGCATGACGTCGAGTGTGATGAGCAATTCGCTCGATGTAGCTTTTGCAGGGATTTTCCCCGGCCACCAAGCAATTGCCGGGACGCGGTGGCCTCCTTCGTAGACGGTTCCTTTTAGACCCCGAAACTTGGGACTGCTACTCGGCCCTTCCGGTGTACCGCCATTGTCCGAGAAAAACAGGATCAAGGTATTTTTATCGATACCAAGTTCAGAGAGCGTCTCCCGCAACATGCCGACACCTTCGTCAATCGGTAGGGTCATGCCTTTCAGCTTTTCGATCCGTTCCTCCTCGCTGTGATCTCTCCAATTCCAGCGCGTCCAGGCTTCTTCGGTTCGCCTCACCGGATCGCCGCGTACCTGGATTGGATTGTGGATCGCAAGATGAGAGATGTATAGACAGAAAGGCGCGTCACCCTTTCCGTGACGACGGACAAACTCGTCTGCGTAACGATTGATCAAGTCAGTCGCATAGCCCGCTTCCTGCGTCCTCGTTTTTCCGTGCCACCAGTCGTGTTTATTGTGATCGCCGACGTGGCTGACGAAATCGATATTACCGCTGTGGTAGCCGACAAATTCTTCGAAGCCGTGTTCTTCTGGATGATAGTCGGGAGAATTTTCCGGGTAACCCTGGTGCCACTTGCCGACAATACCGGTTCGATAACCGGCGTCCTTTAACAGTTCGGCAAATGTCGTTTCTTCTGGCTGAAGTCCTTTGCGGTGTTCGGGGTGATCGCTGTATGGGTGAATGACTGCCTCAATCCCCGCTCGTTGTTGGTAACGCCCGGTCAGGAGTCCGGCGCGAGTCGGCGAACAAACGGTACCGGACGAATGAAAATCGGTGAACCGGATTCCCTGTGCCGCTAACCGGTCGATCTCAGGGGTATCGAAATAGGGGTTCCCAAAAGAGCTCACCCCCGCATAGCCCATATCGTCGACCATGATGACGATGAAGTTGGGCCGTTCGGTTTCAGAAAACGCCAATGGCAATGAAAATATAAAGAATGAAAGGCAGAGGGCGATAGAATCGTTTTTCATAGAATTTAACTCTGCGATATACTACCATTCTGAGAGAAGTCCTCAATTAAATTCGCGTTCTTTTGCGAACGTTCCTGTTTATCTATTATGGATTATTCCGTTTCATACTCGACGAGGATCATGAATATCAACTGCGCGCCGGCTCAACTTTGGGTACCTAAACTGCTATGAGTAAATTGATTGGAAACTTAGCTAACGTGGAGTAGGACAAATACTCTCATACGAAGCACTTCGTATGCTGAGTAACTAGCGACATCCCGGTTTTAGCCAGATGTTGGGCTTGGCATAGGCGTTGGACTGAATAAGGTGGAAATACAAGTGCAAGCGGAAATCACCCATAGAACGTGATCGAGGCGGACAGGGTTGTTTGTCTGTCGGATCTGTGCGAGACATCGTTTTAAAAGCAGTCGGTTAAGTTGAGTGTCCGAATTATTCGTATTGGATAGAAAGGCTAGCCAAGCAAAAGTCTTTAGTCGGGACGGGTTTATCGAGTGTCGAGTAGACATCAAGGATGGACTGAATAGACTTAATATAATAGTTTAGGCTTTATGAAACAATTACTCCGAAGAGAATTTTTGACCAAATCAACTATCGCGCTGAGTGGAATCGGTGTGGGTGCATACCTGCCGACAAGCCTCTGGGCCAACTCACATGGTTCCAATGATGATATCAGTATCGGCATCGTCGGTGTCGGTTGGAAGGGTGGTGATCATTGTAAGGATTTCTTTCGGGCGAAAGGTGCTCGGGTAACGGCTATCTGTGATGCAGACCAGCTTCACCTGGACGAGGAAGTCGCACGTTTTAAAGAGCGTGGGCAAAGCGTTAAAACCTACCGGGATATACGAGACTTGTTGGATGATGCAGATATCGATGCAGTGGTGATAGCGACTCCGAATCACTGGCATGCTTTAATGACGATTTGGGCGCTTCAGGCCGGAAAGGATGTGTATATTGAGAAGCCGGTCTCCCATGATATCTGGGAAGGGCGAAGGATGCTGGAAGCGGGTGAGAAATATGGCCGTATTGTCCAGGCGGGTACGCAGGCGAGATCTAATAAGAGTTATGATGAAGCAATCGAGTATTTGAAGGCTGGTAACCTGGGAGCCGTAAAGTGGGTGCACGGTATTGATTACAAAAAAAGAACCTCCATGGGGCGGGTGACTGGACCTCAGCCGATACCGCCTTCAGTAGATTATAATTTGTTTCAGGGACCTGCGCCGCTGGATCCGCTGATGCGGAAGAAACTGCATTATGATTGGCACTGGCAGTGGCCTACAGGGAACGGCGATATGGGCAATATCGGTGCGCATGTTGTGGATAATCTTCGTCGGATCATGGGCGATCATCGACAGCCCAAGCGAGTTATGAGTATTGGGGGGCGTTTCCTGCATCAAGACGACGGGGAAACACCGAATGAGCACCTGACTTACTTGGACTATGGTGATTATCCGGTCTTTGCTGAGATTCGAAACCTGCCGTACCAATCGGGTGCTGACTACATGGACAATATACGAGGCACCCGCAATGGAGTGATCATACACTGTGAAACTGGATACCTTGTATTTGGGTTTGGCGGTGTATCGGCTTATTCGAATGCCGGAAAACGAATCACCGCTTTCTCGGGCGAATCGGTTAAGGCGCATATCGATAACTTTATTGATGCCGTGCGGAACCGGAATTCGGCTGCACTTAATTGTCCGCTGAAAATCGGTGTGCAAGGAGCTGAGCTATGCCATTTAGCAAATCTATCCTACCGGTCAGGGCATCCAGCATCGTTTGATGCCATCAAAGAGCGGATGGGAGAGAGTGAGGCTGTGGAAGCAGCAGTGGATGGCATTCGTGGTAACTTGGAACGTAACGGTGTAGGGGTGGAAAACAATCCACTTACCTTGGGTTCTTGGCTGTCATTAAATGCCGAAGGTGATAGCCTGAGCGTAGAGGATGATAGAAGCGAGTTGGTAGCGCAGGCCTTATTCGAGCCGCGGGACTATCGTGAGCCGTTTGTGGTAAGCTGAATGTATTATGGTAGGAGGTAGCTTGCTGCCGATCCACGGGCTCCAAGAATTCCAGCTTCAGGGCACTCGTTCTTCAATCCAGGGCCGTATGGCTTCGGTCCAACGTCGATAGCCTTCTTCGGACAGGTGCAGAAAATCTGGCATGACTTCTTTGGAAAGGGTACCGTCGCTTTCGAGTAGCTGATCGGTTATATCCAGGTAGGTAACATGCTCTCGAGCTTCCAGTTGCGAAATGATTCCATTAACGCGTTTGATGTGAGCTCGTAAATAATGGTCGGGTAATTCACTTCTTGGGAAAACCCCGATAAGCAGGATATCCGCGTTGGGGTAGGAGAGCGTGAGTTGATCCACAACGGCAATGACCCCTGCGGCGATCGTTTCCGGCTTGTCATCATGGGAAAACGAAAAGTTGTTGGTTCCAATGAGCAGTATGACTGCTTTTGGATCGAGGTTTTCGGTCGTTCCATATTGCAGACGCCACAGTAGGTTCTGAGTCGTGTCTCCTCCTATGCCAAAGTTGACGGCACCTAACGGTTCAAAGGCTTCATCCCAGTATTTCTGTCCTGCGAAGTTCCAACCTTGGGTGATCGAGTCGCCGATGAATACCAGAGGAGCGGATCCTTCGGTCGCGAGTGCGACATCTTGTGCGTGGAATTCATACCATTCGGCAAGAGACATCCATTTGTATGAAACCAAACGAGGATTGGGGGTTATCGATGCGGGAACGGCCGCAGTTTTTGCTTCGAGGGCTACCGCTGGCAGCAAACAAAG
>CALGUT010000427.1 GCA_937920335.1 uncultured Opitutales bacterium | reverse complement strand
ATTTTTCAGCGATACCAAACATTCTCCTTTTGAATGGTTGAGGCCCGTTAGCAAAAACGATGATAGGCACGAAGCCCTTATCCATCCAGGTCCGTATTTCGTAAACCTTGCGATCATTATCAGCGATAGGGATCGTCGCAACCGTGCGGTCGGAAGCATTGGTTCGACTAACTGGATTTCCCACGGAAGGATCTGTAACAATGATATCGGCCTTCAAGGGTTCATCGGGATCAATTCCAAGAATGTCTGGATCGTAACGATTCACTCTCCCTAGAGCGTTGGCGTCTATTTGGATCGTATAGTACCCATCGGCCGGCACTCCTTTAAAGCGCTCAGCGTGGTAGCGACGTGACTCTCTGTCCCCGTGGCCTAAATCCACATACTCGCCGTCAACATTGACTTCGAACCAGATTTGAGGGCGAAAATGAAACTTTCGATCGGTTATGTCATCAGCTACGAAAAACTCGCTCACAACCGCGGGTAATCTGTCGAAGTTAATAGCTTTATCGAGTGCTTGGGATGCAGCTCCTAAGTATTGCTCCAATAGAAAGTCAGAGACTACCAGATTTTTTCCTATATTTTGAAATCCGTCGACTTCCTCGTCTGGAGGAAATTCACCTGTCGGGTCGAATGACTCCATACTCAGGTGGAGGAGGTCCCGAATCGTATTGCGATACTCGGCAGCGTTTAGACGACGCATTTGAGTACGTTCTTCCTCTGCCCTTGCAGCATGGACGGTCTCCAGTTCGCCCGTTATCCAGCCGACCATCGCGAGCTTTTCTTCGCTAGACGGTTGAGGTTCATCTTCGGGTGGCATCTCACCAAGATTCAACATGTCCAAGATTTCTTCCCAATCCCACGCAGTATCAAGGTCATGCAGGTCAAGGGTCAGCTCGTCGAATTTGCGGTCTCCTTTTTGTTTTTCTTCTCCATGACACTCTATGCAGTGGCTCTGCAAAAACGCCAAAGGCTCCAGGGGGGATTTAGAAGCCTCAACTTGTTTACCTGGCCAATACGCTAAAGCCAGGCAAGCAACCGAAACGCTTGTAGTTAAATTCTGCATACCATTCGACTCTGTTTAGGATAATCCCTCCAAGGTTCCACGGCTCGTGCCAAACTCATCAATTTCCATGCCAAACCTCTGTAGCATGGAAACGTAAAGATTGCACAAGGGTGTCTGCTTTTTCCCTGCCTTGGGATAATCCTTGTGTTCCCCATGGCGGAACCCTCCCCCCGCTAAGAGGAGCGGTAAATCGCGATTGGAGTGCGAACTGGCATTGCCAATTCCGCTGCCAAACAGGACCATCGTCTTATCGAGAAGCGAATCATCGGGACTCACTTGAAGATTTTTTAAATTCTCCAGAAAACGGGCAAACTGGCTGCTGTAGAAACTTTCGATGATTCCCAGTTGCCTGAGTTTCTCCGGATCCTTTCCATGATGAGTCAGATCATGGTAACCCTTGGTGACTCCAGAAAATCCAGAATCTCCCTTCCAGCCGACGATATTGTAAGTCAGTATGCGGGTCGAATCTGTTTGCAGGGCCAATTTCATGAGGTCGTAGTACAAGGGAACTTCATCGTAAAAGGTAGTCGGCAGAGGATTGGGCAACTGGTAGTCTACAACCGGTTTTGCCTTATTCAGCCATGCCTCAGACATAGAAAGTCGTTTCTCAACCTCGCGCACCGAGGTAAAATACTCATCCAGTTTTTCCAGGTCATTTTTGCCGAGGTGCTTTTTGAGTGATAGAGCGTCTTCCCGAACCACGTCTAGAATACTCGTATTGAGTTTGTAAGATTCTGCCAGACGCGACTTCTGGGACTCGGGAGTCTCTAGAAACAAAGCATCAAACATACTTTGTAAGTCGCTCACCGGAGGTAAGGCGACTCCGTTCCGATTCCAGGATATGCCACCCCCAAAAGAACCGCCTCCGCTATTCAATTGAATGGATGGATAACGGGTATTTGATCCCACGAATTCGGCAGCTTTTTGATCGAGGGAGATATTCCCTTCGGGTTGACCACTCGCCAATTCGGATCGAACCCCCGACAGAAACGTATGGGTGGCGTGGTGCCCTCCCTTGATCCCCGGATGGTCCAGATGGGAGAAAATTGTGAAGTCATCACGTAGACCTTCGAGTGGCTTCAGAAGGTCCGGCGTCGTATAATTTCGACCGGTTTCCGAAGGGAAAAAATCCGCTGGATGCATGCTATACTCTAAACCAACACACACCATGCGCACAGGTTCTACCTGTCTGCCGGTAGCCGCGATAGCCTTCAACGGTTGGGCCAATGATTCAAGAAACGGCAGCGCTACCAACGCTCCGGATCCACGCAAGAAACTCCGGCGACTGAACTGATTTTGGGGTAGATTCATAGGGGTAACCTTCTTTTAGGGGATTAAATTATATTTTGCCAGCCATGGACGAAAAGTCGAGAACACTAAATCGCGTTAAACATCAACCCGCGAAGTTGGGTTGTACCTTTGAAATGGTGTATTGCATATGCGTCGTCATATAAATCACTCGGAAGGTAGTATAACATTCCAATCTAAATCCGGCATCCCTTATTTACAGGATGTTTGAATACAGGTTCGCCGGGCTTTACACCGGCGAACCCTCAAACTAACTAGATCTGACAAACTACTATTGATTTTTAAAAAAAACTCTAACTTAGAAATCTATGCCAAAGGTAATACGATAGGAGCGTGGCATTATTAAGGCAACAAGGTTGTCCCCTTCCGTATCAATTACGTTGGTAAGATTCGAACCATTAAGCTGGAAACGATAGGTAAGATCTCCAGACCGAATCGAATAACCAGCAAACGCATTGACGAGCATACGTGGGCGTGACCTTAAGCCTGCATTGCCAGACTGAGGAGCTCCGCTAAAGCGTTCGCTAAAATAGTCGGCGGAACCTCCAATAAAGAAACCATCCAACTTTCCTTTGAAACCGTAACGCGTAAAAATGTTGAAGTTGTCCTCTGGAGAATTTGGTAGAACCCTTCCTTCCGCAAAAGGGGAAGAGGGATCTTTCAGTAACTGCGTATCCAATATGGTGTATGTTGCCCGTATATCCCAACCTTCAATCGGAGTCGCGGTCAGTTCAAATTCGTAACCTTTAGCCTCCTCTTCGCCAGACTGAATTTGGAATTCATCAATACGTTCGTTTGTTGGTAATAGATCGATGAGATCTCTATCCTGCTGAGAAAGGTTAGGAAACCATGGGAGGTAGGAATCCGGGTTATCGTTAACCGTAATATTGCGGATAATATTATTATTGGTCACCTCGAAATAAGCTACAGCGTAAGTAAATATACTTTCGTCATTTCCCAATGTCCCCTTGAACCCAACTTCCCAGCCTTCCCCAAAAAGGTGCTGGGCAGGAACCCGTGGATTATCGTTCAAGAGAGGCGCATCGTTAATCCCGTCTCCATCCAAATCCGTATCTAAGGGATTATTGTCTGCATCCGGAAGTGCGATCGTGCGAAGCTGAGGCTGAAAAGATTGGGCAAAATTACCGTAGATATGGAGCTTTTCGGGTATGAGCTTATACACCGCTCCATATTGATAGATACTATCATCCCCCTCAAGCGGGTCTGAATAATTAATTTCGTCTTTATTGGCCGGATGACGCGTCTCTTCCGTCGTCGTTAGACTATTTTCAAATTTCGATTCGCGGTATCCCAGTGTCACGACTAAATTGTCCCGGAAGAAGTTGCCTGAACCATAGACATAAAAGTCTTCTGATGAACCATCGTTACCGGAATTATTGCGAAGTAACGCGGGGCCCTCGTATTCGGGAGTTCGGGGGTCATCCACGATGTAATGTGCTGAAGGAGGCGCATCCCAAAGCCAAGTACGTTTATCAAAAAGTTGTTTCGTCGCAGGAGAACGAAAATTGCCTGTGCGACGGCCATCTTCACCCACCGTTCCGGCCCGAAATCGGGAAAACCAGTTCAGCTGCGTGTTGTAATCGAAACCAGGCATGATGTTAAATTGTCCCCAATCAAAATCGTAATTTATCAGCAAATTAATCTGGAGATTCTCTGCACTGCTTGTGCTTTGATTATTGTCCCAGAACGGAGGAGTTGCAAGACCGTAGCCAGGATCACCGGGTTCTAGAACGGGATCCGCATCTGGGTTGCCTTGCTTGAAGAATGGACTACCCGTCGTGGCTTGATTAATAACAGCGTTATCAGTATCCTGTTTTCTGTAGGCCGCTCGCAAGGTGTAGTTATCATTAAACCAGTAACGGAACTTCACAAATACACTGTCAGCCGCGTTAT
>CALGUT010000426.1 GCA_937920335.1 uncultured Opitutales bacterium | reverse complement strand
GCTGTAATTGGTCAAAATCGCCTTCGAGTGTCCGATATGCAGATAGCCATTAGGCTCTGGGGGAAAACGGGTTACGATCTGCTCGTGTTTTCCCGCTGCCAGCTCCTCGTCGATAATATCCCGGATAAAATTGGTAGTCGTTGGTTCGTCTTCACTCATAAAGGATTCGGATAGTGGGTCTTTATTGCAACAGGTCAATCACCAGAACCACGACAATTTATTCGCAACTTTTTGTTAAATTGGGGGATTGAACCTAGCAGCCGTTTACTAACTCCGGTTGACAGAAAGATATTTCTACCATGAAATCCAGCCCCGTGAAACCGTATTTATTTTCATCCATCATATCCGCTCTCGCAACTATCGTTGTTCTTTTTGCCACTGGCTGCGAATCAACTTCCACAGTGCAAACAGTTAAAAAGGACGGTGTGAGCTTTATTGATAAAAATACCTACGCGTTCGCTGACGAAGACCGGACGAGGGTTCTGCCTGGCATCAATCCGGCCGAACTCCTCTGGACTCAGGAAATCGTGGAAATCGAATTAGCGCGCCGAGGATTTACGCCTGGGCCTCAGCCAGAAGCAGATATGCTCGTTTCGATCGAGACAGAAATTACAGGTGGACGGGAAAAAGGTGGGTTCTCCATCGGATTAGGCACCGGAAGCTACAGTCGTAGCGGCGGCAGCAGTGTGGGCGTCAACACAGGTCCCATCGGCGCAAAATATATCGAACAAAGCACGCTCACAATCCGCGTAATTGACTCCATCAGTAAGGAACTGCTCTGGGTCGGATGGATCGACAAGTTGGAGAATAACAAGTTTTCTGAAGACGAGTTTAAGCAGAAGATTCGCGAGATCATGCAGCAGTTTCCTGCTCAATAGAAATCAGACTGTATATCTGGAAGGAAATGCCTCCATCCGGCTTAAGACTCGCTCCTTGCCCATCATCGCGAGCATGGGAATCAAGTCTGGTCCTCCGCTAACACCCGAGACAGCAAACCGTGTGATCGGAAACCATGCGAACGGTTTTTCATGACCCTTTGCCGAAGCCAGGTCCATAAAAGTTCTATCCAACATCTCTGCACTCCAATCAACCACCGCAGACAGTATTTCTTTCACCTCAGCCAGTCGATCAAGTGGTTCTCCTTTCTTAAAGATGCGCTCCCCTGCTTTCTCATCGAAGTTAAAATTATCGTCGAAGAAATACGCTACAAAACCGGGAAGTTCTTCGAGAGAACGCACCTTCTCCTGACTAAGCTTCAATACCGCGTTCATGTAATTGACATCATCGATCGCCACGCCCGCTGCTTCTAGAATCGGCTGTGCCAGCGCAGCAAATTCTCCCAACGGCAATCTTCGAATCTGTTCAGTGTTTACATGAGACAACTTCTTTTCATCAAAACGGGCATTCCCTTTTTGAATGCCCGGAAGATCGAAGCGCTCGATCAGTTCCGCCAAAGTAAACAGTTCCTGATCGTCTTTGGCATTCCACCCAAGAAGTGCTAAAAAGTTAACCAACCCATACGGCAAAAAATGACGCCGTTCATAATCTTCAACGTGCACGCCATCACCCCGCTTACTCATCTTTCCCGGCCCAGTGCTACTAAGAATCATAGGAATATGTGCAAATTTGGGTAAGGGGGCTCCAAATGCCTGGAAGAGTTCGCAGTGCTTCGTCGTATTCGATAGATGATCCTCTCCGCGAATGACGTGTGTGATGCCCATCGCGATATCATCCACAACATTCACCAGGTGAAAAACAGGCTCACCATTGGATCGAACAATTACGAAATCCCGTTCTTCGGCCCGTTCGACCACTCCGCGAACCGCGTCATCAATGACCTGTGGCTTAGCTCGAACTTTTTCGATCTCCGCTTTCTTATATTCATCATACTCTGTGTATCGTTCACCCTCGAGTCTGAAGAAAACTGCTCCATCTTTTTCATATACGCGATCAGCGGCCCAAAGTTTTTGCAGGTATTCATCGTAAATTGCACGCCGTTCGCTTTGGAAGTATGGCCCATAGTCACCACCAACTTCCGGCCCCTCATCCCAGTCGAGACCCAGCCAACGCATACCCCTCAGGAGAACATCAAGCGCTTCAGGAGTATTCCGCTCCTTGTCGGTATCTTCAACCCGAAGGACAAAGGTGCCTCCTGTGTGTCTCGCATATAGCCAGTTGAACAAAGCAGTACGGGCAGAACCTAGGTGAAAACTACCGGTTGGACTGGGCGCAAATCGAACGCGAACTTGAGACATGGAAATATTGGTTTTGAACTTAGAATCAAAACGCTACTTCCTCTCAGGCAGTACTCTAAAGTCAACGCCTATTTATTTACCGGAATCACCCGACTAACCGATCCCGAACCGATCTCAAATCAATGCCCTATACTGGAGAAACTCTCGATGTTCATGCCACACTTAACCGTCTACATCGGGCGGCCTTGAGTCAGGGTTTCCAAACGGAAAGCCTTTGTGAACAGGCTGGTTATGTCATACCGATCTATACTCGTATGGCTACAAAAGCCGACAGTCACAGGGTCTACATATCAGCTGGAATGCACGGAGATGAACCAGCCGGGCCTCTCGCATTGTTGAATCTACTTGAGACGGAATCGCTATCGAGCGCTATCGACTGGACGCTCTTTCCGCTATTCAATCCTTTTGGATTCAGCCAGAATAAACGGGAAAACCACGACGGCATTGACCTCAACCGAG
>CALGUT010000425.1 GCA_937920335.1 uncultured Opitutales bacterium | reverse complement strand
CTGCGGCACAGGTCTTGTCAGTCGCTAAAGCTCCTTCGGAACGACCCCCCTCCCAAACTCCCCCTGAAGGAATGCCTGGGATCTCGTTCCAGGAACAGAGTTCAGATAATCAACAAAATGCGCCGAATGGTCTCCCCATTTTGTCGTAGGATTCTACACCTTCGCGGGACTGTCCCAGCAGACTGGGATCGATCATGGCCTTGCCGTGTGGCAAAACGGTTACGACACAAGATCCACCAAACATGAAGAAGCCCAGCTCCTGTCCCTTCTCAACAAAACCAGGATCATAGGTGAATTCCGCACTACCGACAAAGGTAGCACCGATCACTACCACAACCGCTAATTTGCCATCATCCAGCTTGAAGGGAATCACCCAACGGCGGTTCTGGACCAGATAGTCCAAATTTTGAGAAAGCGCAAAAGGATTCACCGAATACAACGAATTACCAATCACCAGCGGAGCCATAGCAGTCCCAGAAAATGGAGCATGAAACCGGTGGTAATCCACGGGACATAGTCGCGAGATAACTACACTCGCTCCAGAAAGCGTTTGTGCAAACGGCATGTCACCGACCAGTTCATCAATACTCAGTTCCTGGCCTTTAGCGTAGAACCGATTGGCCAACTGGACATTCTCTATAGCGAGGTGTCGTCCATCCGCGGGAAAGACCAGACTGAAATCACGATCATCAATGGGACGGCTTTCAGGTTTCAGCTCACGGTAGAAAAAGGCGTTGAAATGCGGATACGATTCAACCGGCTCGAGGAATTCACTCGTATCTACGTTATACAGCTCAATAAACGGCTGTATCCTCTTTTTACTAATGGAACGATCCATCCACCACCCGTAGAGTTTGGATATCAGCGGATTCTTAACGATCAATCGGGTAATAATCTTCCCAATAGGATTGTAATACGCCCATCGAATCGAAGCTTCTCCATAGATTTTCTCCTCCTCCATGTTCCCAGAAAGCCGGTTAAAAAACCGGATGATGTGATTACTCTCTTTCACGATGCAGATAAATATTCTAAGAGTCTCGAGCCTCGGACCGAAAACTGGTTGTAGTATCTTCCCAATTGCCCCGCTGCAACGTCTCAGCAACTGAAGCATTTTTTAAAAGCGTCTGAGCCTCACCATTCGCAGGCTCCAAAGCAAGCGCTCTCTCTAATTGTTCGATAGCTTCTTGCGGACGTTTTATGTCGATCAACACTTCGGCCAACGCAATTCGACGAACACACTTTTCAGGTTCAAGATCAACCGCAGCTCGGCAAGCCATGACCCGGGATTCTATCCAACCTAATCGTCCACAGGCCTGATTCAGCGCAACAAACACCTCAGGAAATATCTGTTTCTTAAGGAGCAACTCATCGCAGCGTCGAACCAACGGGATTGGATCCCCTTTTG
>CALGUT010000424.1 GCA_937920335.1 uncultured Opitutales bacterium | reverse complement strand
ATGATCCAACCAAGGACGCCCTATTCGTTCACAACAAAACTCGATCGAGCCAGCGGTTTCGTCCCGCTTCCTCCTTTAAGGTAGCCAATGCAATCATCGCACTGGATACCGGACTCGTTAAAAACATTGAGGAAGTCATTCCCTATGGAGGCACTCAGGAATACTTTAAGGACTGGGAGCAAGACATGACCATTGTTCAGGCCATGAAAGCCTCCAATGTTGCAGTGTTCCATACGATTGCCCGGCGAATTGGACTGGATCAATATCGAAACACCTTAATGGCATACGGGTACGGTAATGCCGATCCTGGTGGGTCCATTGATAATCGATTCTGGCTAAATGGACCTCTTAAAATTTCTGCTCTCGAACAAGTTGAGCTTTTCAGAAAGATCACGTCTGCGGAGCTTCCAGCTGATGCAGTGGCCATCGCGTTGACGAAGGAGATGATTCTCTACGAGGAAACGCAATCGTATCGAATATACGCGAAGACAGGTTGGGCCGGTCCGGAAGCCCCACAGATCGGTTGGTGGGTCGGTTGGATTGAATATGACGACTTCAATTACCCATTCGCTCTGAACATAGATATTCAAGCAAACGAAGATGCTACAAAGCGGCTTACTATCGGCAAAGCTTGTATCAAAGAGCTTTTGGGGCTCAAGTAGTCTGAACCCAGCCTTCCAAAAATGTCTAACTTATGCTAAATTAAGTCTAGCCTATACAAGACCGTCGTCGCAGAATCTCCTTACCTATTCAGGTTAAACTCATTCTATCCTACCCTAAGTATTGATGCGACTATCCCTATTTCTATCCCTGGTATTACTGCCACTGGCACTGTCCGCTAAGAGCCATTCGGAAGCTTCTAAACCGAACTTCATAATCATCTTTTGCGATGATATGGGGTATGCCGATATCGGTCCATTCGGAGCTGAAGGTTATGAAACTCCTCATTTAAATCGTATGGCCGAGGAAGGCATGGTCTTTACGGACTTCCATGTGGGATACGCTGTTTGCAGTCCTTCACGCGCTGCCATAAACACTGGTAGTTATCCTAAGCGCATTAGCGTAAATGGCAATTTTGGCCCAACTTCTAAAACGGGTCTCCATCCCGATGAATGGACGATTGCGGATGTTTTAAAACAAGAAAACTACGCTACCGCTTGTTTCGGCAAATGGCATCTCGGGCATGAACCTGAGTTTCTCCCGACAAACCAGGGATACGATGAATTCTATGGTATTCCTTACTCGCACGATATGTGGGAACTTCATCCAGAAAACGGAACCCGCTACAACTTTCCGATCCTCCCTCTTTACGAAGGCACCCAGGTAATCAAGAAGCAGCTTACGCCCGAAGATCAAAAATACCACACGCGTAATATCACAAGCCGCACCGTTCAGTTTATAGAAACAAATAAGAAACAACCTTTCTTCATCTACCTACCCCACCCCATGCCACATGTCCCTCTCTATACGACAGATTCCTTTGCTGGAAAAACGGAACGCGGAGCCTACGGAGATGTAATCGAAGAAATCGATTGGAGCGTAGGTCAGATATTAAACGCGTTAGATGAACACGGAATACGGGAGAATACGCTGGTCGTCTTTACTTCTGATAATGGCCCTTGGCTTCGCTACGGCGATCACGGCGGAAGCGCTGGCCCCTTGCGAGAAGGGAAAGGCACTTTTTTCGAAGGCGGTTATCGGGTTCCGGGAATCATGAGCTGGCCCGGAAAGATCAAGAAAGGAGTCATAAACGACAAATTTGCTTCTACTATAGATCTACTTCCAACATTTGCCCACTTGGCGGGCGCTCAGCTTCCGAAGAACCGTCCAATTGACGGTGAAAACATAGCTCCATTACTCATGGGGAAAGAACCACCCAACTACAGTCGAGGATTTTTGTACTGGTCCGGTCGGCGCCTCAGTGCAGTCCGTGGAGGAAAGTGGAAACTTGTTTTTCCCGGAAGCTATACCGTTTGGGAAGTTGGCGGCGGAGGCCTGCCTGGCCATGAGAGACTCTCGGAGACCATTGAACTGAGTCTTTTCAATCTCGACACCGATGTCGGGGAAACGACCAACGTGATTGATCAATATCCCAATGTAGTCGCCCGGTTGCAGAAATTTGCTGGTAGTGCCCGGCTGGATCTCGGAGATGGTCAAACTTCCGGAAGAGGCGTTCGGCCTTTAGGCGGGCAAAACTAGAAAATACCTTTGTCATATGAATAAACGCAAAATCATCAGCCTACTCCTTACAGTTGCTGCGCTCTCTTTAATAACGAGAAATGTCCAATCTTCACCGACCTGGAAATCAACTCAGCTCCACGATAAATTCTTCGCGGAAGGAGCCGCATTCGGAGATGTAGACGGCGATGGTAAGGGAGATATCGTAAGCGGTCCCTATTGGTTTAAGGGGCCGAATTTCGAAGAGCGTTTCGAGGTCTACGAACCAAAGCCCTTCGATATTCGAAGCTACTCGGATAACTTTTTTTGCCACCTTCAAGATTTCAATTCGGACGGGAGGAACGACATTCTTGTATTCGGGTTTCCTGCGAAAGAGGCGCGCGTCTACCTTAATCCCGGTCAGCCTAGCACACACTCTCGATGGAGTATGGAAATCATCGCCAACGACATCAGTCACGAATCTCCCTATTGGATCGATTTTGTACCTGGAGGATTTCCGGAAATCGTCTGCGCAAGAGGAACGGCTTTCGGATTTTACCAAGCGGGCGAAGATCCATTGAAACCGTGGATATGGAATCCCATTTCGGAAGAAGGCGAAACTCGAAAATTCGATCACGGCATGGGCGTTGCCGACATGGATGCGGATGGGCGTCTCGACCTAATCTCAAAGCAGTATTGGTGGAGGCAACCTAGCGGCGAGACCAAGAAGACATTCACCCGCGCAATCGGAAAAAATCGTTGGCAAAGAAAAACGAGAACCGTTGCAGATGTTGACTGGAATAAGTTTACCTGGAATGAACAGGAATATCGCGGAGGGGCCCAGATACTGTTTCATGATGTCGATGGGGATGGCGACGGTGATCTGATTACCAGCATCAACGCTCACGGACACGGACTCGCTTGGTATGAACAAGACTCAAACGGCAGTTTCTCCGAACACCTTATCATGGGAGGAAGTTCGACTGACAATCCGTTTGGCGTAAGTTTTTCTCAACTACATGCTCTCGCGCTTGAGGATATCGATCAGGACGGTGTTAAAGACGTAATTACGGGAAAGCGTTGGTATGCCCATCACGGCAAAGATGTCGGTGGACATCAACCGCCTGTAGTTTACTGGTTTCGCTGTGTTAGGACACTCGACGGCGTTGAGTTTATACCCCACCTCATTGATGACGACTCAGGTGTAGGCGTTGAAGTTGTCGTCGACGATCTTAACAATGACGGGAAGAAAGATATCATCAGTGCCAATAAGCGTGGCCTGTCTATCCATATCCAGGAAACGGCCCCGAAAACTCAATCACCAGAACGCTGGAAAGTCGCAGGCGGACGCCCTCAAGACGGTTACCAACTCGATCTGGATCCAGAGACTTCATTAGACATCATTGATGTACCCGAAGGATTTGAAGTCGATCTCATCACCGCGGAGCCGGATTTAGTTCAACCGATCGCCATGTGCTTTGATGATCGGGGACGCATCTGGGTAATCGAAGGCATGACCTACCCACGCCGCGCAGAAGAAGGTGAAGGCAAAGATCGTATTTTGATATTTGAAGATACTGACGGCGATGGACGTTTTGAGAGTCGAAAGATTTTTGCTGAGGGCATTAACTTAGCCAGTGGTATTGAAATCGGCTTCGGCGGGGTTTTTGTGGGATCTGCCCCGAACCTATTGTTTTTTCCGGACGCTGATCGTGACGATGTCCCTGATGCTGAACCCGAAATCCTCCTCGATGGCTGGGGATTTGAAGACACTCATGAGACTCTTAACAGCTTCACCTGGGGGCCCGATGGTTGGTTATATGGCTGCCACGGTGTTTTCACTCACTCAAATGTTGGAAAACCGGGAACCGCCAAAGAAGACCGACAAAAGCTCAATGCAGGTGTCTGGCGCTACCATCCGACCAAGGATACGTTCGAAGTCTTCGCTTACGGTACCAGTAACCCGTGGGGAGTAGATTTTAACGAAAAGGGTGACTTCTTCATTAGTGCCTGTGTAATTCCTCATTTCTATAACATGGTCCAGGGCGGCCGCTATATTCGGCAGGGACGGGCTTCTCATTTCAATCCCTATATTTTCGAAAGTATCGATACGATTGCTGACCACGCTCACTATACCGGAGATATCGCCGAACACGCATTTTGGCGTGAGAACAAAGCGCTCCGCCCCCCTGCCCCTTCTGACACGTCTGAGCTTGGCGGTGGTCACGCGCATGCAGGCCTCGCGCTTTATCAGGCAACTACATTTCCCGAGAATTTTCGTGGCGAAGCATTTTTTCACAATCTCCACGGCCACCGTATCATTCGCGAGAAACTAGAACCCGATGGTTCTGGTTACACCGCCAAGCACAAACCTGGGTTCTTGTTTACAAACGACCACGATTTCATCGGTGTTGGTGTGATGCAGGGCCCCGATGGTGCTCTTTATTTTTCCGATTGGCACGATGCGCAAACCTGTCACCACCGTGACGTAGAAATCTGGGATCGCACCAACGGTCGCATATTCAGAGTCCGATATGGCGAAACGCAGCCATACCAATTCGATCTTCAAATGAATACGGATGCCGAATTAGCCACATTGATAGCAGACGAAAATGCATACTTTGCGAGGCAGGCCCAGCGCATCCTGCAGGAACGCGCGCACGCTGAGACTTTAGATGAATCAGCGATTGCTGACGCGCTTCAGAATCTTCTAGCAACTGATCAGTCTGAGGTCATCCGGCTTCGGGCACTCTGGACACTGTGGACAGCAGGCATGCTGGATAAAAATGACCTACTCGAATACCTCAACGATGAAGACACTTACATAAGAGCATGGGCCATACAAATGCTCGGAGAAGACAAGCAAGAGCTCAGTAACCAGGTCCTCACTGCTCTAGAAAGAATGGCTCGGGAAGAAGACTCAGCTGTAATTATAAGGTATTTGGCAAGCCTCTTACAAAGGCTACCTCTCGATCAGCGTTGGGGAATCGCAGCTGCGTTGCTCAACCAACCAGATGGATTCGCCCACGATAAAAACATACCGCTCCTCCTTTGGTACGGTTTCGAACCTCTAGTGGAAGAAGATCCCGTCAGAGCTCTGGCTTTGGCCGATTCGACCCGGTGGACAAAATTAAGAGACTTTATATTCAGAAGGGCCGCCGTAAATGATATGGGTCGCGAGATGCTAGTGTCATCTTTGGCTGAAGCACCCAATGCACAAAATTTTAAAGCGAGAACTGAGCTTATACTATTGGCAATTGAAGATCTACCGCCCGTCGACCGTCCAGACAGCTGGTATGAAGCGAAGGCGCACGGCTACCAATTGGCGAAGGATAATCAGGCTCTAGAGGATACGGTTTTCAAGCTTAGCACTCACTTTGGAGATCCCGAAACCTTTTCTCATTGGAGAAAGATCCTTAGGAATAAAAGAGCCTCATTCGATGAGCGTGTAGAAGCTATTGAGCTCTTAATTTCAGGAGGCGACGAAGAACTAGGTTCTATCGCCTTAGATTTGCTCGATGAATCAGACATGGTCGCTCCGGCAGTTCTCACGCTGGCGTTTTTTCCCGGGGAAGAGACTGCAGATGCATTAATTTCTCAAATGAATACGCTTCCCGATTCGCTACGTAATGAGGCAGTCAATACACTTGCTTCCAGCCCATCTATGGCGTTGGCGTTATTGAAAGCGGTGGATAACGATACTGTGCCCGCTTCATTGATTTCCCCGGTCCTTCTCGACCAAATTGAACGTTATGATGATCAGGAAATCAAGGAACTCGTAGCAAACAATTGGACCCGCGCTACTAAAAGAGATGTTGAAAACCTTGAAGCAGCGATCGCGAAATGGAAAAGCGAGAAGTTAACCAGAGGTATGCTGGCTGATGGCGATGCGTCACGCGGTAGGGCTGTGTTTCGCAATACCTGCGGGACCTGCCACCAACTATTTAATGAAGGAGTTGATCTAGGACCCAATCTAACTGGTTCAAATCGAGCTAATCTGGATTACGTTCTTGAAAACGTTCTCGCGCCTAGCGCCGTCGTTTCAAAGGATTATCTCATCAATATATTCAATCTCGATGATGGACGGGTTATCAGCGGCATGATCAAAGATGAGACACCTGAATCAATTCTCATCGCCCTACCAGGCGGCAGTGAGATGCAGGTATCTCCCAAGGAGGTTACGAGTCGACAAGAGCTGAATCAGTCACTGATGCCCGCGGGTCTATTCGACGTAATCCCCATCGAACAAGTAAGCGATTTGATTAAGTATCTCGAGAGCCCAGAGCAGGTTCCTCTTACACCTTTGTGAAACTCACAGGATGGTATCATCTCGATCGATAGATTTAGCACCTTATTCCATGAACAAGATTTGAATCTTCAGGGAAGTCATTAAGTTGGTTATCGAAGATCCAAAAAGTAATTTTGCTCGTAAAATACCTATCTACCGAAATCGTCCCAACAATTGAATATGAAATTCCGGCAACTTCTCCTGCTCACCTTACTCGTGAACATGCCAAGTCTAACGCAAGGACAAGATGGCCCTCCTCAAGGATGGGTATCCGGCATTAGTGGCGGTTACTTACATCAGTCGAATAGCGACTTGGACAACGGAGGCGAATTTGGTCTCGACCAGGCTACTATTCAGTATGACCTAAGCAGATTCCTGGCTGACGGTGATTCCTACGGATTTTCCACCAGCTACACAGTATGGCGTTACGACTTCTCAAATACACCCGCCTTAGGCGGCGCAGTTCCTTGGAGCGATATCAATATGTTCGATTTCGGGGTACCATTACGATACAAGCTCGATAACGGATGGAGAGTGTTTGCGCTACCTTCAATTCGTTCCACTTTCGAAGATGGTGCCAGCTTCTCTGATGGATTAACCTACGGAGGTATCTTCGGCGCTTCTTATCAAGTAAGCGACCGATTGACCATCGGTCCCGGCTTCGGTGCATTTTCGTCAATCGAAGAAAGCATGAGCTTTTTTCCCATTATCCTCATTAACTGGGAGTTGAACGACTACTGGTCAGTAGAAACAGGTCGAGGGCTCGGTGCTACATTGGGACCGGGTGTATTTATGAATTATGATCCAGATGAGAACTGGCGCATCCAGTTTGGTGGTCGCTACGAGTCGTTACGTTTCCGCCTTGATGATGACGGCATTGCTCCTGGAGGGGCTGCTGAAGATCAAAATTTCTCGTTCTTCGCCGGAGCCCGCTACTCACCTAACCCCGGAATGCTTCTTTCTCTCTATGCAGGATGGAAATTCTCTGGGACCCTGACAATGGACGATTCCACCGGTGCTGAGTTATTTCAGGAAGATTACGACGGCGCATTCATCGGCGGATTTACCGCAAAATTTTACTTTAAGTAATAGCGCTCAAACCAAAATTAGCTCCATTATGAAATGCCTCTCGCCTTCTTGATTTTTTCGTAGGCCTCATTAGCCTCCTTAAATTTTTCTTCGGCAAACTTGAGGAATTCTTCTGGTAGCCCTTTCGAAATAATCTTATCTGGGTGGTATTCCATGACTTTGGCACGGTAAGCTTTCTTGACTTCCGCATCTGTAGCGTCGGGCGTGAGGCCGAGTATGACATAAGCAGGATCGGCCGAAGGCGCTAACCGGTTTCTCAGCTCGTCAAATAAATGGGAAGGGATGTTCAAGTGCCCCAGTGCATCTTGCAGTAGACGCTCCTCTGCTTGATGTAACGCTCCATCAGCTGCTGCAACCTGAAAGAGTATCTCAAACAGCACCATGCGCATATTCTGATCATTATAGAAATGCCTCGTAAATTCATCTGCGTATTGCGAGTATGGATACGCATCATCTTTAGCTCGATTAAATATATTTACGGCAAACATCCGGGCCGTCTTATCAAGCCGAAGATGGTCCCGCATAAACTTCTCCACGACCTGAATTTCTGCCTGACTGACAGCTCCGTCCGCCTTTGCCATCTTACCTAACATCGCAAAGGTCGAGGCAAAGAATACCGCCTGCTTCTGTTCCTGATTTGTAAACGTAGCCTGACGCGCTCTGCTACGCCCCTGACCCGTCTGCTGGGATACACTCTCCTCTAACTGACTATCAACAAAAAGGTGCCCAATCGCTCCTCCTATCATGGCGCCAATTGGCCCACCCATGAGCATTCCCATTCCGCCACCTACAATTTTTCCGATCCAAGACATCCCTACAAAGTTCTATTAAATTGGCTCAGGTTCCAACTCAGTTCTTTTTCTGGGTCAACCCTCAAAAAACCATTGAAAATACCAACACGACCGTCGAGGCTTCGTTAAATGCCTGATACCGAAAACCTAAGCGGTGAAAGTGATCTAAAAAGCAAGATCTCCGACCTTAACCAAGAACTCGGAGGCCTCCAACGTCAGGCCATCCAATCCAAGGTCCCGGTTATGATCGTCTTTGAAGGGGCCGATGGAGCGGGCAAAGGCTATCTCATGAATCGGCT
>CALGUT010000423.1 GCA_937920335.1 uncultured Opitutales bacterium | reverse complement strand
CAAGTTAAACGGATACTTTTGGCTATTCGTAAAATGAAGGCGGTAGGTGCCGGGTTGAATCACGTTAAGCATCCAGCCCTCGGGCTCGCTGTCATGGTGCCAGTGATAGCCTTCCTGATAACGGGAAAGGTGAACGGGGTTCTCCTTGGACGGATCGATGAAGATACGACCGGGCTCCATATTGCGGGAAGCCTTTACGGATGCATACCATGCTTCGTAGTTTTGTAGCAGACGTTCCACTACGTCGGGGTGTTTTGCAGCCAGGTCATTGGTCTCTCCGGGGTCTTTGACGATATCGAAGAGGGAAAGCGCGATAGTTTCACGGTTGGCAACGTAGCTGCTGTCGAAAGCAGCATCTGGGTTCATAACCAACTTGTAGTTCTTATCGATAACGGTAGCACATTTATAGCGGGCCTGTTCGATAGACTTCACAAATTGAATGGTAATCGATCGTTCGTCGAACTTGTCGTCGTTACCCGTCTTCCACAGTTCTAACAGGCTGTTTCCGTCCAGCTTAAGGTTCTTGGGAAGTCTAGTGCCACCAACCTCCGCGAGCGTAGGTAGGAGATCAAAATGAGCAGCTATTGTATCCAGAACTCCTTTACGCTTTATTCTGTCTGGCCAACGAACAAAGAACGGCGAACGTATGCCGCCTTCGTAAATACTCCCTTTGTGTCCTCGGAAATCGCCTTGAAACCCATCCCGTTTGATACCGCCATTGTCGGAGAGAAAGATGACCATGGTATTGTCTTTTTCCCCTGTCTGCTCGAGCTCAGTGAGGAGTCGTCCGATATTCTCATCAAGGTTCTTCAGCATCCCATAAAGGCGAGCCGTCTTCTCATCGATTCCCTTGTCCATAAAGGGCTGATAATACGCGGGATCAACATCCAGTGGGGTGTGGGGAACATTCGTTGGCAGGTAGATGAAGTAGGGGCGATCGTCATCCTGTTTCATATAGTCGATGGCCCGGTCAAAGAACAGGTCCGTACAGTAGCGGAAGTGTGTTTCGCGATTCCCGTTGTTGTGGACGACCGGTCGCCAGTAGGTGCCATCTTCATCGGGTGACTGGCCGATGCCGCCGGACTTATGAAAAAACGTTTCCTGGAATCCTTGGTCCTGCGGACGGCTGGGGTAGTTATCGCCCAGATGCCATTTGCCAAAAATACCGGTTCGGTAGCCCGCTTTTCCAAGAAGCTCTGCGAGTGTTATTTCATCGTCGGCAAGGCGGGTTGCACCCCGAGATGTATGGAGAATACCCGTACGCTGGTGTGATCGCCCAGTGAGTATACTCGCTCGGGTGGGCGAACACAGAGGGCTCACATAGAAGCGCTTCATCTTCAGGGACTCGCTGGCAAAGGCGTTCAGGTTGGGAGTTTCGATTTCCGGATTGCCGTGGAAGCCCAAGGAAAAATAATCCTGATCGTCTGTGAGTATGAGGATGATATTGGGTGCGTCCTTAGCAGATAGGGATACTGCGAAACAAAGAAGCAGTAGAGGTAGGGTAACCAGCGATTTCATAGGAATTAGGCTATTCTTTGTAAGTTCTATTAAAATCGGGTATAGGTCCAATTCCAAATTCCTAAGAATGTTTCTTCTCGCGGGTATTGGGATCGGGCTTCGGTCTATTTACGAACCTTGCTTTGCCGGGACGGTTGATTAGCTTGCTCCTAGACCTACCCCAATTCAGTTGTCTGCCCCATGCGCATGAAGTTGTTTTCTAACTCAAAACGTCTCTATCAGTGGACCCGAAAATTACATTTGTACACGGGACTATTTATAAGTCCGTTTCTTCTGCTATACGCCATTAGTACCTTGTATCTGAATCACAGTGTTCGAGGAACGCCGGTTGATGAAGCTCAAGGTACGGTGCCGATTGAGTTGGCTCCGGGAGTAGAAGGCATGGAGCTAGTAAATCAGGTTGTCGAGCAGTTGGATCTGTCCGGAGAAATTGCCGGGCGTGGGCAAATCAGGAATAACCAGACGATTATAAGGGTTGCTCGCCCCGGAATCGTCAAAGTGGTGACCGTAAATCTAGCGGATCAGGAAGCGACTGTTCTGCAAAGAAGTACAGGACTCCTGGGAGCCATTAATTACCTGCACTTCAATCCCGGGTTGCACCGAGTCCCCAAGTGGGGAATCACCAAGCTTTGGGGGTGGCTGGCTGATACTACCGTCTACCTTACTCTATTCCTTACGGTCAGCGGTGTTTACCTGTGGGTATTATTGAAAGCGGAACGGAATACGGGGCTCATTATGCTCGGGGGTGGCGTCGTCTCCTTCATCTCAATCCTGGCAGCACTCTTCTTTATTTGATTCTCATGAACCAACACGAAATCAAAAAGGGATTCGAAACATGGAATCGTAAGATCCACATTTATCTGGGGCTATTTATGCTGCTGTTTATCTGGCTGTTTTCGGTATCCGGCTTGTTTATGAATAACCCGAAATGGTTCCATGGAAACGTTGAAAGAACCCCCACTGATATACCGGTTACCTATTCAGAAGGATTGGATGAAGTCGCCCGAGCGAAGGAATTGAGAGATCAATTAGGCTTGGAGGGCGAGATCATATTGCGAGCTCAACGAAACACCGAAAAGTTCTTCTTCATGGTCATGCGTCCGAACAAACGTTTTGGGGTCAGTGTCGATCTCGCTACCAAGGTAGCCACCGTAAATCATGTTAAACCTCAACCCGTCGGGATTTTAGGAGACCTACATACTTTCTCGGGGGTTCGAGCTATTTGGAATGAACCGGTTCAGGAAAGAGATTGGATCATGACTCGAATTTGGAGTTTCAGCATCGATGTTGTGAGCATAGGCTTAATTCTAATTGTGCTCAGTTCCCTTTACATGGGCCTAAAGATCAAAGAGAATCGTCCGTGGGCGGTCGCATCCTTAGCCTTCGGGGTCCTGACCTGTTCGTTCTTTGTCTGGGGACTATCCATGATGGCCTGAGAACGCCAAGCCCCTTACATCGAGTACTCTTTGTATTTCTCAAACCAGGCAATCGTATGTTCGACCTTGGTAATCAGTTGGCTCGGGCGGTTGGCAATATTGTGATAGGAGCCAGGGATCTCTACGAGGGCGGTTGGAATCTTTCGAAGCTTCAATGCATGATACAATTGTTTCGCTTCAGAGATTGGTGTTCGCAGATCTTCCATTCCAACAATCAGGTTGATAGTCAGGCTGCCCAGCCTTCCGAAAATGAAGTCTACAGCTATTTTATAGAACGTGCCATCAAGGCTCTGACTCTTTAGCGTTTTTGCTGACTGATAGGAATCTGCTTGTTGCTGCGTAGCCGCAGAGGTTGGAGTTGTTATCCGCTATGGTGATATATTGAGATTGGCAAGTATAGCTCTTTGGAGCATTTTGGTAGTCCTACTTCCTTCAAACGCCCATGAGAAACCTATTACCCTATGTGTCTGTTCTGTTGTTCATTACCTGCTTAAACGGCCAGCAACGGGGTCCGAAATTACCGGAAGGTACGGTCGTGACCAAAGATATCGTCTATGAGACGGTGAACGGAAGAGACCTTCCGTTGGACCTCTATATTCCAGCGGGGGCGACCGACCCGCTGCCGCTCATTATATGGATCCATGGAGGCGGTTGGAAAGGTGGTAACAAAGGAGCCATCAATAACTGTGTGAATGCACTCAAGCACGGTTATGCGCTGGCGTCGGTCGAGTATCGCTTGAGTGGTGAAGCGATCTTTCCAGCGGCGATTGAAGACTGCAAGGCGGCCGTCAGCTACCTGCGACTTCATGCGAAGAAGTATAATCTCGATCCCGAAAACTTCGGTGTCTGGGGATCTTCCGCGGGAGGGCATCTGGTTGCATTACTGGGAACGACCCATGACGTGTCTGACTTCGATACGCATCCGGTAACTAAAATGGCCTCTTCGACCGTGCAGGCCGTGTGCAACTGGTTCGGCCCAACCGATTTTCTACGAATGAACGATGTTAAAGGTCGGATGGACCACGATGCCCCGGATTCTCCAGAGTCGCTGTTTATCGGCGTCCCGATTCAGGATCATCCCAAGAAGGTTCAACGGGCGAACCCGATCAGCTATGTTTCTCCGACAGATCCACCGATGCTCCTGATGCATGGGGACAAGGACGAGCTGGTTATCTATAATCAGAGTGAGCTGCTTTATACGGCTCTTCAAAAAGCGGGAGTTGAATCTGAACTCTACAAGGTCGTAAATGGCGATCACGGTTTTCGCGGAGCTGACGAAAGTCCAGAGGCCTTGTCAGCGCGTGCGATCGCTTTCTTCGACAAAACGTTGAAGGGGAGATAAAAAAAGACCCGCCCCGAAATGAGGCGGATCTTCCAGATGTTAAAATTACCTTATTTAACTGACTACCAGCTCAATGTAGTGCGAAATTGCATTTCACGTGGCGTCTGTAGCGTGATCCGCTGTAAACGACCATCCAACTGCAAACCGGCGATGGTGTAGTCCCGTTCATCAAACAAGTTTCTGATGTTCAGTTGGAAACGGATATCAATCTTGTCAGTCAACTTAGTCCGATATCCTGCGAGGAAGTCTACCAGCGTTTTATCGTTACCGTAGATCAGGCTCTCTGTTGCCAAATCTACGTTTGTTGTCAGTGGGCCCAGGTATCGAACTCCCCCACCAATATTGAACCCTTTCAAGGGTCCTTCAGTGAACCGGTAGTTGGTGAAGATATTTGCCGACTCTGTGCGTGAACCTGCATCGCCCAGTCCATCGAAGGCGACACGCTGTTCGAAGTATCTTACTACACGATCTGACTCCAATGCTATCGAATCAAAGCCTGAAGGTGGCTCATAGGGTCCTGCTTCATCGACCCCATTTTCATCCCGATTGAAATAGACGTCGTCTCCAAATGAACGCCAGAATGCATCTTGCTCTGGATACCAGGCCAATACCTCAGGCATAACGTCGAAGACTACGCGGTCGGTTTTGGAGTAGTTAAAGCGAAGTGACCAATTGTCGGTTATGTTGGCTGTTATTTGAGCTTCGTAACCCTCTGATGCCCGACCAAAGGTGTAGGTATTGGTGATCACATTGCGGGCGTCTCTCTCTGATTGGTCGATCAAACCAGCTGTCAACAAGGTGTCGAGAATACGGTTATTAGGATTTTCTACATTTCCCCGATTTCCGAAGTTGGTCAGTCCAACCATGCTACTCTCGAACTTTGCAAACCGGGCAAATATCTTGCCATCCATGAGATTCAGCATGATGCCGTAGTCCTTTCCCTCACCTTGGGAAGGGTCTGCAAAGCTACTGTTGGGAAGTACCAGCCGATTAACGTCGGGCAGACCTTGATTGTCAGAGTCATTGTAGATCAAAGAGAGCCATTCGACCGGTTTTACGACCAGTCCCATGGTCGTTGTTTCGCCACCTTTATACGAGAACACTTCGGGTGGAGTATCATAGTCCACAACAATTCTTTGATTATTCGGGTCTGTAGTTGGACTCCGTTTGCTGATGGTAATGTCGTCCTCGCGATAGCCGAAGGTAGTTATGACTTTCCCGTCTAGCCAAAAATTCTGCATGGAAACAAGCATCGAATCTAGCTCCCCATCGTCATCCTGTACGTTTTGATTCACGGGCAGCCATTGGTCTGTATAATTGGTGCCGTCGATATCTACTGAGACCGGATTTCTCCATGAACCGACCTGATAGGTGTCAAAATCTCCCGGAGTGATGTAGTTCCGTTGCCAGATTCTGTTTCTACCATTGGTAGAACCTGCTCCTGGAGCGGTTGGTACGTAGAGGACACCGCTTGCGTCTGTGAGCTGTTGGAATGACGACTCACGAGTTGCATTAGAATCCTGAGTCTCGTACATGGCTGCGAGACGGTGGCGTCCCCAGTAGTCAGGGAGTTCTAGCTCGTAGGAGGCTGTGACTCGGGCGGTATCTGCCACGCGATCACGGATCCGGCGAGTCCAGTTGGTTTAATAAAAATACTGACCCGAACGATCATTGGCAGGAGATTGGTCTACTAGCCCAGGGTCGGTCACATCTCCCCTCAAATTGTAGGAATTACCCCCAGAATCGTATTGCAGGAAATCGTTTTCCAGTCGGTTGAAAGCGGCTTCGATATTGAAGTTGTCTCCAATTCGCTGCTCCAGAAATAGGGACCAGGTGGTGTAGTTGGTCTCACGTATATTGTCAGGCCCACCTGGGTTCACTTCCCAGGCAAGTACTCCGTCTTGCATGAGTCTGCTTTCGTCGCTAATCAGCTCCACTTGACCGCCGTTGCGATTGGTGTGGTGAGGCCCTACAAAATCGCCTGAGAAAAAGGTGGCGTTATCCTGGCCCCGATTGATCCAAACATTGTTCCGTTGTCCTTGGCTGGCGGTTGATTCTGGGCGGGTAGGGCTACCGTCGTCGATCCAGTAGGAAGTATAGTCGTTACCCAGATAAGAGCGGGCCAGATTGTCATCAATAGTTCCATCTTCAAGTTCAGCGCGGAGAATGGTACTATCTGAAATTTTCCACGTTGCGGCCAGGTGAATACGCTGCTGGTCCTTGAATTCCCATTGACGCCAAGTGTCCTCATTCTCCCACACGGCATTTACACGGATGGCCAACTTGTCTTCGATCAAGACCCGGTTGAAGTCGAAGGATCCACGCAGCTGAGAGTTAGTGCCGAACATGACCTGCACTTCGTTGATGTCGGAAAAGCGAGCCTGCTTGGTGGACGTATTGACCACACCTCCTGCCGATCCCACCCCGAACAGAATTGAATTGGGTCCACGCGATTCGTCGACTCGCTCGACGTTGAAATTGTCCATGGATACCGTATCAAAGGTAAAGTAATTCCGGGAACGGGTTGCGGGAAGACCGCGGATATTAAATTGAAACTCAAATTCAAGGACCTGGTTTCCGTTGGCCAATTCCGTTTCATCCAATCGAACCGTGTTGTTTGAGTAGGCGAGCAAGTCCTCAACACTATCGGCACCGATATCGTTGATGAACTCCTTGGTGAATGGGGAAATCGCTGCGGCGACGTCGGATAGACTGGAATTGAGGCGGGTGCCTGCCAGAGTACTTCAGGCGAGGTAGCCTGTGTCACCTGAGCCATCCACCTGGAAGGGGCTGATTTCGTAGACTTCGTCAGTCTCGGGCAGCGAGACTCGCGCTTAAGCCTACAGATAGGAGGACGCATAGAGGCATCCGTTGTAGAGTGTTTTTGATCATAGTCGTTAGTTGTTTTAGAGGTTAGTTCATTCACGATTTCAGATCGACAATAGATACCGCGAATCGGGTAGGATACGGGAGTCTTTGTTCGATAGGAACAGGGATTGGAATGAGATCTAAATAATCGTCTAGATTTAGGGTAGGTGACTGGCAATCTTAATATGGCCGGGATCGGATTATTAAACGTTCGGTGACTACCCACGATTACTGGCTCTTATAGCTTTTTTAGTCTGAAAAGACAGGAGTAATCTGTTTCCCTGAATGCAAACTTTTGAGATACTATTTTTTACTGTCTCTGTCCGTCGCTTCACTGATTACTTCTATCTCACCGACCAGGACTTGGCTGTCGTCATCGGCTCGTTTACGTTTAAGGCCTTTTACATGCTGCCCGAAGTAATCCGAAGCGGTATTCGTCAGTTCAGGAAACGCTTGTTTGAAGGATTTTCCCTTAGCGCGCATACTGAACCGCGTAACCCATAGGATCTCTTTTTCATTTTCCGTGATGAATTTCTGGTTATCAAACGCAATCACTACGATAAAGTAGCGCTCTTCTCCGAGTAGCGCTTGTAGTTCATAATGTTCGGACGGCATAAGGCTTCCGTCGTGCATCGTATTCCAGAACCCAAGCAACTTTGAATTGTCCCGTTTTCCGAGGGCACTCCAGTTGGGAGATGCTGTGACATCGTAAGTCGTTGAAGTGTCTCCATCCTCTGACTCTGAAGCAGTCGGGGAGCCATACAGCTCGTCATACTCTTCGATCGATGTGATACCCATAATATCTTCAAAGCTCTCCTCCACAGCGGTTACTCCCCAGTTGACCAAAAGCATAACATCGTTGTCTTCCGCGTTAGCGGTCGGGACATAGTTTTGCTTCGCTAAATGGACCGCCAAGTCTTCAGCGATTTCCAGAAAAGTTACATCCGTCAGACTCTTGTCATTCACATATCCTTTGAAGAATTGTCCCTTAATGAAATGGTAGGTGATAGGGGCGTCTTTGCTTCCCGAACTGCGTTTGTTTTCGTAATCGATACTCGCCTCCGCATTGATAATGACGCGCGATGCATGGGAAATAGGGGCAATCCACAGCGTGCAGACCGCTAGAGTGATTAGCGTTGTGATATTATGGAAGTTGAGCATGTCGATGAAGCCGTATTTATGCTACTAACGAACGAACGAGGGAAAAGGTTTCGCTTTCATGCAATAGACTCTTAATGGCTCAGGAATCACTCAAGTGTTTGCTTAGTTCCTCGGCCTGTTCCGCTGTCAGCGCTTGCAGTCCTTTGGACAATGTATGGGCGATCGGTTCAGCGTTTCCCTCGAACAAGAAGATTTCGTTTCGGTTGTTTCTGGGATAGAATGGCGAAAACCGCTTTCTAAATTCAAAGCGTTTCGGAACGCCCGCTTCGAGGTCTCCGAGGTAGTGGACGGCCATTCTGGAACCTCGCTTTTTGGCTTTGGACAAAGTGTTTGGTAAATCATAGGAAACGCCAACCACCAGGTAGGCACCGTCTAGATCTTCCGTGGGGTTCAACGTGAGCTTTACCTGAACGGTATCGGCGATGGTGTCTTCATGCATGCGACCTTCATCAATCTGGTTTTCAATCCGGTCGCGGTATCCTTCTTCCTGGTAGAGTATTTCCGTGTTGGGCTGAGAGCCTCCATAAAAGTCTCTCACATCGGTGATTTCTGTGTCGTTGGCAGATTGGCTGTAAGCGAGTTCCGACAGGAGTCTCAATTCTGTCCGGGCTGCAGACTGGTTGCTGAAACTCACCTGCGATTCTGTTACCTGGACCAGTTTGTCCGAGATCGACTTTTTTAAACCCAAGCCAATCGGCGAATTCATTTTCACCTTTCGTTGCTTTCCCTTCACATCGAGGAAGATATGCTTTTCGGAAACACGAGTCGCCGGATATGCTTTGTCATTGATAAATCCGATAACAGCTCCGCTTGTGAAAAGGTAAGCCTGTGTAGGCTCAGCTTTCGGTTGAGATTTGACCGGCTCTTGAGCATTGATGGAAGCGACTGCTACTGATGCCGACGTCACCCAGATTAAAAATACGATCAAACGCTTTTTCATTGGTTAAATATAACTAGAGTCGTTCGGATATGCAAGGCCATGAAAGCCTCTGGAGATAGTTGGGCGCCACGGATTATTGTTACGTGCCAGTGCGCTGCCGAAGTTAGGGACAAATGGCATTTGTCTTCGGACGGAAAGCTGTCTTTGAATAAGGGATGCTTCGTCTACTCTGTATACCCTTGTTGTTTCTTCTCGTCGCTTGTGGTTCCGCCGAAAAGTCTGCGCCTACCGGAACCGTTGTTTCTGATCGCCCGAATATCATTCTTATTATGGCCGACGACTTGGGGTGGGGTGATGTTGCCTACAACGGTCACCCGGTTATCAAGACCCCGCATCTCGATGCCATGGCTGCTAATGGTTTGAAGTTTAACCGCTTTTACTCGGGCGCTCCGGTCTGCAGTCCTACGCGGGGCTCCGTACTTACGGGGCGGCATCCGTCCCGCTACGGTATTCCGACGGCGAACCAGGGGCATTTGGAAGACGAGGAAATTTCGCTTGCTGAGGCATTAAAAACACAGGGCTATGCGACGGGACATTTTGGAAAATGGCACCTGGGTACTATGACACCTGACTACTCAGGTAAAAAGGGGCGTAAACCGGAGGAGAATTACTCCACGCCTGGAACGAGTGGCTCCGATGAATGGTTCGCTACCGAGTACGCGGTTTCCACTTGGGATCCCTACGATCCTGAAAACGCCCATGGTGGAGTGGTTGATCCTCGCGTGCTCTATTGGGAAAATGGAAAGAATATTGTCGATGGGGTCGAGCAGGGCCTGGTCGGTTGTGACAGCCGTATCATTATGGACAAGGCACTTCCCTTTATAGAAAAGCAGGTTAGCTCTGAGACGCCCTTTTTCACCGTTATCTGGTTTCATGCGCCTCATACACCCGTGGTTGCGGGCCCTGAATATCTGGCGATGTATCCGGATGAAGAAGAAGGTAAGCAACATTTTTATGGAGTCGTAACTGCGCTTGATGAACAAGTCGGTCGCCTCCGTAGCTCATTGAAAGAGTGGGGCGTAGCCGATAACACCCTAGTCTGGTTTTGCTCAGACAATGGTCCCGAGGGTAACCCCGCTGCCAAAGGTCGCAATCAAGGCACTGCGGGTCCCTTTCGTGGTCGTAAACGATCGCTCTATGAAGGGGGTGTTCGAGTGCCGGGCATCCTCGAGTGGCCTGCAAAAGTATCGGTCGGTCGGGAAATAAATTTCCCCGCGGTGACTAGTGATTATTTTCCTACTATATTGGACGTGCTGGGTTTTCGGATACCGGAGCTGGATACACGCCCTTATGACGGCGTCTCATTACTGCCGGTGATTGAAAAAGATCTTCAGGAACGCCCGCGTCCGATTGGCTTTGATGGCCACGGGCTAGCCACGCTCAGTGACAATCGTTTCAAGCTGGTTCACAATCCCAACGAAGAGCGTCTACGTTCTGATAACGGAATGACACCCATGGCTGAGTGGGAGCTCTATGATGTAATCGCTGATCCGTCTGAGACGACCAATATAGCGGATCAGTTTCCTGAAGTCGTGAAAAAGATGCGCTCCCAACTCACCGCCTGGCAGGTGTCCTGTGAAGCGAGTTCGATAGGGTTGGATTATTGAACTACTGTTTCTACCGAACCGCTTCTATTCGTTGCCAATTCTGGTTGTTGATCGCTGGATCGGTATTGGGTTCGTAAAAGGCATCATTGTTGAGGATGTAACGCCCGTTGCCGTCGGTGTAGACATTATCATAAAAGCTAGGGAGTTTTACGGTTTCTCCGGTCGGAGTTACGTAGGGCGTCTGTTCATGAATTGAGTCGACGGTCTTTGCCTGTATCCGATCCATGGATTCATTGCGACTCTTCCACCCACTCATGATGATGTCTGAAGTTTCATTGAGGGTGTTCATGCGCTTTTGGTGAGCTGCTGCCGAGGCGTTCATGCGATCCATGTTTCCCTTGTGTCGAATCCGAGCAATTTCTTGCCAGTATTTATCCATTTCTGCCTGCCAGGCAGGATTGATTCGAACGGATCCTAGAATTGCTATCAGTTCCGGGTCGTTTAAATAATCTTCACCGGGTGCCCCCCTCAGAGACAACATAGAGGTAATTGACCACATTCCAGAAGTGACCTGTCCCTGCCAGGAGGAAACTACGTAGTTCCACATGATCATCATGCTTTCTTCGTAGGTGCGTCCATCTTGCTTGTAGGTGATAACTACTTTGGTGGCCTGAGTATCGAAATGAGACATGAGACCGGTCTGCATTCCCATTTGGTTGGTCTGCTCTAGCTGCTGGTAAAGAAACTGGTTTTGTTCTCTGAGAGCCTGTGTCAGTTCCGGGATATCTTCTTCGGTTATGAGTTTTAGTTCGCTGATGGCCGGGTCCGGACTGAGGCGGGACATCTCCATAACCCAAGCGCCGGGTGATTGGGGCATCGGCATGTTGAGATTTCCTTTCATGGTTGGCTGTAAGAGTTGTCCCTGTTGATTGGCATCGAAATCGAAGACGAGGCTTGGCAGGAAATGGGCCTGACGGCCATCGGGTGCGGTGAACTTGACGTCTACCAGCACGGGCATGTTGAACAGCTGGGGAGCCGGGCGATTCAGGCCGCCTTCAACCGTCCATCCCTCCGGGTATAAAACGGTGGAGGCCACGATGTTATTCATGCCTGGGTCCGTAATTTTATGTTCTCTAAAGACGACTGCGCCAGACGATGGTTTAGCTCCTCCTGTATTCAGGGACGGTTGCGACTGGTTTAAGGGGTTGTTCCTGGCGAGTGGGTTACTAGCTGAGCGTTGGAGTTCCCTTTTTAATAGGTAGCTTGTGTCTCCTGTTACAAGTGTGAGTGAGTCTCCTGCAAGCGTGGCTCTGAACTCGAAGGCATCACCAGTCCCGGTCCTAAAGGTTCCTGAGAGATGATTACCCTGAGCCTGAGTTGACACGGGAAACTTATCACCATTGAACGTGAGCTCACCAGTGTAGGTTGCCCCAGCGCTTCGGATCAGGGCCAATGATAGTCCGTCGCCGACGAAGGATCGTGAAAATGGATCGGAGGTGGTAGGTGCGCTTCCACCAGGCCTGAGCT
>CALGUT010000422.1 GCA_937920335.1 uncultured Opitutales bacterium | reverse complement strand
CATCCGGACCGATCACAGGTGAAGATTCTATATCCTCCAATCCAGAGTCGAAAACCCATATTGGCTGACTGTTTCCAGGAGTGACAGCCAAGACATCTCCTGCTTCATCTCCAAAGTACACCGTTCCATCCTTTCCAATTGCCGGTGACGTGGGAATTCCGACACCCGTATCGAACACCCATAACTCCGTCCGATCTGGTGCAACTTGCGCAATATTTCCGAAGAGATCACCCACCCAGATATTGCCTGCATCATCAATCGTTGGGGAACCATCTATCCAATCATCAAACAGAATCGGATTCGCCTCTCCCCCATTGTTCTGAGTAACCCACGCAGCGGAACCATCGGGATTGACTGCATAAAGCGCATTTTCGCCATTTCCAAAATAGACAATGCCATCGTCCCCAATGGCTGCTGAACCTTCAATTACCCCAAACGTTTCGAAACGCCAAAGGATCTCTCCAGACTCACAATCCATTGCATATAGGTAACCATCCCAGCAACCAACATAGAGCACCCCATCCTTACTAATTGCTGGCACTGCGTCCACCCAATCACCGACCTCCGTTTCCCACTTTAAAGTCCCATCAGCGTTCAAGGCAATGACCCGATTATCGTTCACTTCATCATCCGTATTATCGTTAACACCGATAAAAATTACTCCATCCGCCGTAATGGAAGGAGACGAATAAATTTCACCCGAAGTAGAATAACTCCACTTTAAGGTCCCCGGAACTTGCCCCTCTACGATAAGAGCAACAAACACCAATAACACTTGAGGTATAAAGAAATGGAAAGGCTTCAATAAATTAACTCGTTGAGGTTAACGTGAGTTTGAAAACCGTTCCTTGCGGACCGGTTTTTTCCAAAGTGAGTTCTCCGTCCAAGTGACGAGACAGTTCTTGGCAAAGGGACAGCCCGACTCCACTGCCATCGACCTTGCTACTAACGATTGGCTGAAAAATACGTTCAGCGATATCATCCGACAAACCAGCCCCGTGGTCAATGACTAGAAACTCCAAACGCTGACCAACCGACTCGATATGCAACACTACCGATTCACCACGAGATGATGCATCAATTGCGTTCCGCAAGAGATTTACCAAAATCAATACCACGAGGTTCGCACGATCATTTGGTAGTGTTGAAACCTCCCCAACGCTGTCTTCGATCTTTAAACTAACCCCACTCGTTTGGGCATGGTGCTTAACCCGCTCTTCAACCAACGACGCAATTTCGGAACACGATATTTTATAGGAAAATTCGCCCCCCCGATCCTGCAAAACTTCAATCACCTCGTTTATCAGATTCTGCATCCGTTCAGTCGTTTCAGCTGCATCCTGCCATACAGTCTCTGCGTAATTTTCTTTTTCATCCTGGCCTTGAGCAGTGACGAATTGCCGAATCCCCTGAAGGGGGCTTTTTAGCCCGTGAATGAGGTGAGAAGTAATCGCTCCAATGGCAGCTGTCCGGGCTTCCATACTCAGTTTGTGATTTGCCGAAATAAGGTGCTTGGTTCGGTCTTCCAAAAGGTCGTTTACCTGTCGGAGTCTTCGAAACGCCCAGTACAAAATTCCACCGCCTAGAAAAGCCCCCAACAGCAGTGCTCCACCTGCATAAGTAAGTACATTATTATCTAGACGGTCCAATTCAATCGCTAGGTCATGGCCATCAATAAAATACTGTGCGTAGCCATAAACCTGATCATCCGACAAAGAGAAAAGCGGTATAGTTATCTCCGATACCGCAAACGAGCTCCCCGCTTCTCCCTCATCATCGATCAACAGAAATATGTCCTCCATTCGAAAATCTGAATAAAACTTACTAATCGGCGTTTTTAAATCGAGCAATGACTCGTCAGCAGAAGTAAGCTGGCCTCGCTTCAAGCTAATCGGTATTCCACCCAAGAAGCTGTTTCCTTTCGTGTATACACGGACACCAATGACCCCTGTAATATCTGACGTATTGAGGGCCACTTCAAAGAGCTCCTCATCAGCACCAGCTTCAAAAATTCCATCGTTCAGCTCTCTGACATCATCCACTTCGGCGGACGCAACGGCCATCAAAGTCTCTCCATCCCTACCGATCACCTGATAGCGCAACTGCTTACGGAGTTCAAAAGCAAGACTACCAGTAACCACACAGAAAAGCAGCAACACCCCTGATATGACAACTAGCGCCACCAAACGTTCGTTTTTGCGATCAATCTTCATCCCTATTTTAGCTATCCCCCCAAAGATCAATTTGAAATCCAAGAGAGGCAGAGAACACATTGTATTCGTCCTCGACTACGTTCGACGTAGATTCTTCATAATTACCCAAGAGGTAAACAGAAATCCGCTTCCATAACTCTTTCCGTACGAAAAACTCGGCAATGTAGTCGATTTTCTCACGCGGTTCTGGTGAGAATCTGTCTGCTCGTTGTATCAGGAATTTTGACTCATCTACACCAATACTAAAACGAGATTCGATACCCTCCCAATCCCCATCTAAACTGAATTCTAAAGCCCACTGATCGTAGTCGTAGTAACCAGATCCATTATCCCTATTCTCAGAATATTTTACCTGGAAGGATGAACTCAGAAACTTCTCTTTACCCCAACCCTGTGTGACATCAAGGGTAGCTGAGTTTCGTTTCGTTTCCAATAAGGGTCCATCGACGGGCCTGCCGAAAGCATCCCTTGCAGACCTGGAATCGTAATCTCTTATCTCAGATCTTAGCTCCCCCTTAAATTTCGCATCTTGCCACATGGGGCGCTCCCAAGACAACTCGATCCGACCCAGAAAGTTCTCTCCAAGCACTTCCTGAAAGTCTTCGTGCAAGGCCATGGTTTCTAGGGAAAACTTATTGTTGGACTCCAGCGGGGAGAAGAGCAAATCGCCTCCGATCCCATATCCATTATACTGTATCCTTTCCCGCGATACATCACGGTCTGAAAGTGATAAATCAAGGACTTGATCCAGGAAAATATATTGCCCTTCAAGCGCACCTGTAAGGGAATCAGTTAGGTAGCGTTTCCACTCAGCATCAATCAATAGGATCTGATCTTTATCAGCTCCGTCCACATCAAAGTAGCGCAGATCTCTCCCATTGAGAAAGGCGAAGAACTCTCCCTTCTCGTCTGGAAACTTTAATAGAAAAAGCTCCAACTCTGTGTGCAAATAATCTCCCGATTGTGGATTCACTGTCGCAAGAAGGACATTGTCTGAATATCCCCAGCCGACTTTTGCATTGGAAGAAAAGTCCCAACCGCTAAACTCCTCATCCAACCACGTTTCCAAGGCCTCTTCGTCATCAAGCAAGGCTTCTAAGGCTTCGTCTGAGAGGTCCTTTTGGCCCGCTACTTCGAAGTAAGGAAGAAGCAATAACAGCGGAATTAGGACTATAAGATCCAAGACGCTGCGAATCGTGGCATTCATCAATAGTTAGATTTGACTTGGGTAATAAGGTTTAGGGCTAGTTCAGGGGATTAAAAGAAACAGCCCTTTCTGATAAGTTAACGATCAATCAGCCTAAGAAGTTTCGTAAAAAAACTCAGGCGACCCTTCTTCCGGAGTCGCCTGAGTCGATTTGAACGGCAAGTTCAAATTGCCGAGGGGCTTGGTACCCTAACCGTAACCTTACCCTTCGGTCGTAGCTTCTGCGCGTTCTTTACGAAGCTCGCGCACGATACTCCTGACATTCTTACGAAAATCCAACTGGGCCTTGCGGTGAGCTTTCATCAACTCACGCAACTCAGTTTTTATCTCTTCCTTACCTTCTTCACCTGCAGCCGCCAAACGTTGACGAACTTCACTGATGCTAGAGCGTAGCTCAACTTGTGATGCACGGTAGGTCGCCATTGCCTCCTGCACTTCTTCATTGCCGCGCACGGCACGCGGAACGTGAAATCCACCATCGCGTTTTACAGCTCCATCACGAGTAGGAGCTTCACTGTCTTGGGCGAAACTTGCGCCAGAGAAGATCAAACTCCCCAGAGTAATAAGTAGTATTAATTTTTTCATGTTACTTTTGTTTAAGGTTTATAAATTCGTGGCTGGTCATTCTAGTGCAGGTAAG
>CALGUT010000421.1 GCA_937920335.1 uncultured Opitutales bacterium | reverse complement strand
CATCAAGTATTTAGGGTCCGGATGAATCTCCAATTTCAGCCAATTCGTCTCAAGCGCTTCTCGGGCAAGTTCAGCTGCGAAAATCGCTTCCTTGGCATCCCTGACACCAGAAGTATTCGGAAGAATCTGGTAACGGTCACGATCCAGATAATCCATAATCGAATCCTCCTGTCCGTCTATTTGCACACGGCGCATAGCCATCGTCACCATTTCGGTTCCACTGGCAGCCAAACTATCAGCCATTGCTTGACCAGAGGCATATTTCCCGGTGCCAAGAAATAGACGCGATTGAAAACTACGACCTGCGATAATAAGCGGTTCTGTCATCGAATTGTGCATGATCTGAGTCATTCTTCTACCGGCCAGCTTTCGGCATAAGCCTTAAAATTATCACCTACTGATCCGCCGACAAATAAACCGGAAGAAATAGCGGCACCATCGGCATCCAACTCCGCAATCTTCGGCAAGTCTTCTGGTAGCACGCCACCAATCACCACCTTCGGCAAATCACCTAAGAAATCGAGCAGTTCGCGCATACCTTTCTCATCCAACACGGCAGATAGATTCTTTTTTGTATCAGTAAATTTATAAGGTCCCACCCCCACATAATCGAGACTGCGACTCGCCAACGCTTCACGTGCGTCACTTAAGGAATTAACCGTCCCACCTATCACGAAATCGGGTCCGGCAAGATTCCGAGCCGCCTTCCAATTGGTATCTTCTTTTCCGAGATGCACACCACCAGCACCCATCTTCATAGCCAGATCAAAATGGTCATTGATGATTAGCAGAGCGTCATTCTCGTCGCAGATTTCGATGGCTTCACCAACAATTTCTTCCATCTCCTCGGCGGTCCCTGATTTCATGCGCAGCTGAATCCACTTGGCTCCGGCGTCACACAGCTGTTGAACCTGTTCGACATGCGATAAGCTGATACCGTCAAGCGTGATACATTGTAACAAAAATTGGCTCATCGTATAACGACTGAATTCATAGCGCCTTTTAATTCTCCGAAGGCTTTCAGCGGATCGGCATCGTTCCACACTGCGCCGAGGACTGCGACGCCGTCGAAACCAATTTCCAGACATCGATTGATATTCGAACTATCAACTCCTCCGAGCGCATAGCATTTCGTCAGTGGCTTTTCGAAGTCACCGTTCAGCACAGACTCAATCTCCTCCAAGGTCCATTTTGATGAATAGCCTTCCTTGGAAATTGAATCGAAAACTGGACTCAGAAATAGGTAATCCCAATTACCCGAATCGCTATGCAGGGCCTCAAAAGAATGGACCGACCGGCTCATTGATTGACTGCTTCGCCGAACTTCCTGAAATCGTTCTACCTCGCTCAAGGCATCGGAGTTATCTTTCAAATGGTATCCAGCCAAGTCTAGTTTTCCAACCAACTCATAAGACTGGTGAAGCACAAATCGACTCCAGTATTTCTCATGAATTTGCTGAACAAAGGCTATCAGTCGCCCCTTGCTCCAACCCGGCTTCCTCAGGTGGTACCGTTCCAATCCCTCTTCAAACATTCGACTGACCCAAAACGCTTCTTTGGCGTATTCCGTCTCGGGAGATATGACAATCAGCTCAGACATCAGCCTCCCTGGGTAGCTTGAATGATCGTAACAGAATCGGTACCTCCCAATTCGCATTCCGACCAGGACGTCCGCGTAACCACGGCATCGTTCACCGCGACCGCAATTCCCGCTTTCCCGACCAACCCCAAGGATTCAACTAAATCCTGGAGGGTTGAAACATCAGAGAAGCTTTTTGCCTCATCATTTACCGTAATGGTCATCGATAGTGTTTAAGAATTGGATACGTAAACTTCGCCACCCTGTTCTTTAAACTCCTCAGACTTTTCAGCCATACCTTTAGCAAGCGCTTCTTCGGCGTCCATGCCCTGCTCAGCAGCGTATTTCCGTACGTCCTCCGTAATCTTCATAGAACAGAAATTCGGTCCACACATCGAGCAGAAGTGCGCATGTTTGGCCCCTTCAGCAGGAAGCGTTTCGTCATGATAAGAACGGGCCTTTTCCGGATCAAGCGACAGGTTAAACTGATCTTCCCAGCGGAATTCAAAACGCGCCTTAGAAAGCGCATTGTCTCGATACTGGGAAGCAGGATGCCCTTTCGCTAGATCTGCAGCATGAGCCGCGATTTTGTAGGTAATAACCCCTTCGCGAACATCGTCTTTATTCGGAAGCCCTAGATGTTCCTTCGGAGTTACGTAGCAAAGCATCGCCGTGCCATACCAGCCGATCATGGCAGCGCCAATCCCACTGGTGATATGATCGTAACCCGGGGCAATATCCGTAGTTAGCGGTCCTAAGGTGTAAAATGGTGCTTCATGACACCACTCCAACTGTTTCTCCATGTTCTCCTGAATCATGTGCATCGGCACGTGCCCCGGCCCTTCGTTCATGACCTGAACGCCATACTTCCAAGCCCGTTCTGTCAGCTCGCCCTGTGTTTTGAGTTCCGCAAACTGGGCTTCGTCATTCGCATCCGCAATAGAGCCTGGACGCAGACCATCTCCGATCGAAAATGCTACATCATACGCAGCCATGATCTCACAAATATCATCCCAATGGGTATAGAGAAAATTTTCCTTGTGATGCGATAGGCACCACTTCGCCATGATAGAACCCCCACGACTCACGATACCCGTCATCCGCTTAGCCGTCATAGGAATAAACGGCAGTAATACTCCAGCGTGGATAGTGAAATAATCCACCCCCTGCTCCGCTTGTTCAATGAGCGTGTCTCTAAAAATTTCCCAGGTCAGATCTTCGGCCTTTCCATTTACTTTTTCCAAAGCCTGATAGATTGGAACGGTTCCGACGGGCACTGGACAATTACGCATGATCCACTCGCGGGTCTTGTGAATGTTTTTTCCGGTAGAAAGATCCATCAAGGTATCTCCACCCCACTTCACGGACCAGCGCATCTTTTCGACTTCTTCTTCAATAGAAGAGGCAACCGCAGAGTTGCCAATATTAGTATTAATTTTAACCAGGAAATTCCGCCCAATGATCATTGGCTCAAGCTCCAGATGATTGATGTTCGACGGAATAATCGCACGCCCACGCGCGACTTCAGAACGCACGAACTCGGGGGTGATCTCTTTGGGAATGGCCGCTCCCCAAGGTTGCCCAGGGTGCTGAATATTGAGCGTGTTGCGCTCGGCATCTTCGGACATCTCCAATTCCTCCCGATACGCCTGCAACTTCATATTCTCACGAATTGCAATATACTCCATTTCCGGAGTGATGATCCCCTGTTTAGCGTAATGAAGCTGAGTCACACCACGCCCTGGCTTTGCACGATAAACGGTCTTACGGGTGTTATCAAATTCGTCGTAATCATCAGCATTCTTTCTTTCGGCTGCAGTTTCGCGGTGCTTATCGGAAAGATAACCGTCATCCTGAGGTTTTACAGAACGCCCCTCGTAGCTCTCCACATCGTCTCGCTCAAGAATCCAGCCTTCACGAAGCCGTGGCAGACCCTTCGTGCAATCACCGTGGAACTGAGCGTCGCCCCATGAGCCAGACGTGTCATACACTCGAATGGGATCGTTACCAGCCAAGGAACCATCAGGAAGGCGTGTATCTTGTAACGCGATCTCCCGCATGGGAACTTGGACATCGGGGCGACTTCCCTGGATATAAATTCGCTTGGAATTCGGGAAAAGATTGTGATCGGTGGATTGAAGTGAGCTTGTATTATCGGACATGTAAGATGGTATGATTGCGACACGATCTCCACCTCCATTCGAGTAATCCGACTCTGAGTCTATCATTTGCACGGATTCCCTACGGCGGTCTTAAACGCATCAGGTTCTAAGGATTTTCAGACCGGACGCGCCTGATTCTCAGCTTCCCGCTAGAAGCTCTCCCATATGCTTTTAAACTAGATTGATTCAGCCCATTTCGACTAGCAACCAAATTCGCGATCATCTTATTCACACGGGTGTAATTTAAATACCTGTCGCTCGTATCAACAGGTGGATTCAACTTTGAAGTGCAAGAGAGCGATGTAAAGGTGAGTTAGGTG
>CALGUT010000420.1 GCA_937920335.1 uncultured Opitutales bacterium | reverse complement strand
TGCGGAAAACTTCGGCCAGTTTGAGCGCACGTTAATTATAGCAGATGAAGGCGCAGAGGTTACCTACATGGAAGGCTGCACCGCACCCAAATTCGAAACAACTACGTTGCACTCGGCAGTAGTCGAACTAGTTGCCTTGAAGGGAGCCAAGATCCAATACATCACGGTTCAAAACTGGAGTGCCAACGTATTCAACCTCGTTACCAAACGCGGTTTAGCCGAGGAAGATGCCGAGATCAAATGGATCGATTGCAATATTGGTTCCCGGCTAACGATGAAGTATCCTGGGGTTATCCTCAAAGGACGTGGCGCAAGAGGCGAAGTCATATCCATCGCCTTGGCCGGCGATGGTCAGCATCAGGACACGGGTGCGAAGATGATCCACGCTGCAGACAACACCACGAGTAACATCATCGCTAAGAGTATATCTTTAGGTAAAGGTCGCTCCACTTATCGTGGGCAAGTCCATATACCCAAACATCTGAAAGGTTGTCGCAACAACACGGAGTGTGATGCGCTCCTTATCAACACTAACAGCCAAACCGACACCTATCCGGCAATCACTGTGCGGGGTGACGGCAATTCGGTTCAACATGAGGCCAGTGTCTCAAAGGTGAGCGCAGAACAGATCTTTTACTTGATGCAACGAGGGCTCAGCGAAGGTGAAGCCATGAGCTTGGCAGTTAATGGATTCGTGAACGACTTGGTGAAGCAATTCCCCATGGAGTATAGCGTCGAACTCAAACGACTCATCGATATGGAGATGGAAGGCTCCGTCGGTTAATCCAACCTTCTTACTATCTTCAAATGCAATCCATGGTCACAGTGAATAGTGAATCTGAATTTTTGTCAGAAGCGGTTTTTGACCACTTTCTGGCCCGCCACACCGAGCTCCCTAACTGGCTCGTTAAACAAAAGGAAAAGAGCTGGGCCGACTATCTGACTCTACCCGCTCCCAACCGCAAAATGGAAAATTGGCGGTTCGCCAATGTGAAGGGTCTTGGGGTAGAAGGCTTTCGCCTGGCTTCCAAAATAACGCAGGAATCTTCCCAATCGCTGGTCAAAGCGTCTAATCGTATCCAGTCGACCGCTGGCAAACTGGTATTCGGCAACGACGACCTTTTGGAGGAACAGCTGCTGTCGGAGGAACTCAGAGCGAAAGGTGTCATTTTTGAGCCTCTTGAAACGGCTTTCGCCAAACACTCTGAAATTCTCGAAGAATTTTTCATGGCCCAGGAATCAGAGTTGGGTTCGGAAAAATTCACGGCTCTGCATACGGCACTCAACAGAAATGGAACGTTACTATTCGTCCCTGAGAACGTTGAAGTGGAACTACCGTTTGTAAGCTACCACTGGGCGAGTGGCGAGGAGACGGCTGTCTTCCCTCACACTCTGGTGATTGCGAAAGACAACAGTAAGGTAACCTTCGTCGACGTCTACGGATCGGAGGAGAAAGAAGCCGCCCAACTGGCTTGTGGAGTAAGCACTTTGTATGCAGGTCCCGGGGCCAACGTTGAATACCACTACGTGCAGAATTGGAATGAAGCTTCGATCTCTTTCAATCGACTGACAACGGTTGCTCAAAGAGATGCGAACATCCGGGCCTACGGACTGAATATCGGCAGCAAGCACGCCCGCAATGAAGGACACACCATCATAGATGGAGCCGGTAGCAATGCTGAGATATTCTCTTTGACCATTACCGACAACGACCAAGAGATCGACCAGCGGACACTTCAATCGCACAACGCACCTAATTCGCGGTCGAACCTACTCTTTAAGAATGCGCTTCAGGACAAATCAAAAACCATCTTCTCAGGATTGATCAAGGTCGCGAAAGAGGCCCAGCAAACTGACGCTTACCAAACCAATCGCAACTTGTTATTGGATCCATCAGCAGAGGCTAACTCCCTGCCCGGTCTGGAGATTTTGGCGAACGATGTGAAATGTAGTCACGGCGCTACTACCGGTCAGATTGATCAGGAACAGCTATTCTACTTGCTTGCTCGAGGTATCAGTAAACCAACGGCGCAAAAACTACTCGTGTTTGGTTTCTTTGAAGAAATCCTGGAACAGATTAGCAATAAAGAACTAGCCGATTATCACCGAGAGCTGGTCCAACAAAAGTTTGGTGACGCATAATCCGAATTGGATCGAAAGACTCATAATAGACATCCTTTAACCTATGGCTGAACAAATCGTACTAAACCGAGACGTAGAGGCACGTGTTATTCCTGAAGGGAACCTACTCACCATTCCTTCTGGAACGTCAGTTACCATTACCCAACAGTTGGGTGGAACCTTCACTGTAGTGTCTCAATTCGGCATGAGCCGGATCGCAGGTGCCGATGCAGACGCATTGGGCCTGGATATTCCGGACGAGGCCCAAGAAGGACCTGAAAAAGAAGTTGAAGCAGCCGCTCTGGAAGAAGACGCCATCTGGGAACAACTCAAAACCGTTTATGATCCAGAAATTCCAGTTAACATTGTAGATCTGGGACTTGTTTACTCCTGTGATTCGACCGAACAAGAGAACGGGACTCACACCGTAGAAGTAAAGATGACACTCACCGCACCCGGTTGCGGAATGGGACCCGTCATCGCAGACGACGCACGCAGCAAGATTATGTCTTTGGCCGGTGTAGCAGATGCCAATGTGGATATCGTTTGGGATCCACCCTGGAACCAGGACATGATTACCGAAGAAGGTAAGATGATCCTAGGACTCGTTTAAGCGCTATACTATAGTAAGCCTCTTGAGTTGGTTCTTCGATCCACAACAAACCAGTTGTTCAAAGCGTCGAAAAGGCCCACGTTCGAATTTCATTCTATCGAAATCTGACGATTCCATAATCAGAGCATAAGTCTCAGTTGACTGGGAAAAATCACGAAAAACGGCTTCAACAGAGTTGATCTAGAACGTATGAAACCGCACGAAATCTCGAAAAGGCCTAGTTTTAGGCTCTGTAGCTCCTAAAACCGCTTGATTCCCGTCTAAAAGAAAGTCCAGATTCCACTGGAATTTTCGCCAATACCGGTTTTCATACCTACCTATGTCTGAAGAACAGGAATCAAAAAATCCGGCTCCATTAACCGAGGCGGTTCAAAAGAAATTTTTAGAGGAACGGAAGATCTTTCTCTGGACGGATGTGAATGACAAGTCTGCCAGGGAGGTTACTGAGAAACTGCTCTACCTCGAATGGAGCGACCCGGGAAAAGAGATCACGCTCTACATCAATACACCGGGCGGAAGCATTACGGCTGGCATGGCGATCTATGATACCATGAAGCTTATCTCGTCCCCGCTTAAGGTGATTGTGACAGCACTGGCAGCCAGTATGGGGTCTATACTGCTAAGTGGCGCTCCCAAGGGCAGCCGCCTGCTCTATCCCCACGCGCGGGTCCTAATACACCAACCACTCATTCAAGGCCGTTTCCAAGGTCCAGCTGTGGATATCAATATTCAGGCTCAGGAGATGGAACGTACTCGCGAAGAACTGAATAAGATCTTGGCAGAGGCATCCGGACAAAGTCTCGAAAAAATCACAGAGGACACTGATCGCGATTTCTACATGAATGCGCAGGAAGCCATCGAGTATGGTTTAGCTGATGCGATTGTAGAGAGCGTTTAGGCCTACTTTTTCTTTTCTTTGGTTGGGGTTGTAAGCAACTCAAGACGCTTGGACCACTTCTCGAGCGCCTCTGATTGATCATGGGTTTTGGCAAACTTAACCGCACGAACGAGAAGCTGTATCTCCAACTCTCGTTTCGATTCAGTGCGTTTTAGTAGATCTTCTATGATGAGCTCCGCCCGTTTACCAAATCCTAGCCTGTAAAAACCCTCAGCAATCTCCAATAAGATACCCCAGTTTCGGGTCTCACCTGCCGAGGGACGAGTGATAGATTGTAGGTATTCGTACGCCTTTTCTTCGTCGTCTAATTCGACGTAGTAACTATACAACCAAAGCCCTGTTGAAAAATGCTGCGCCTTTTCATGTTCATAGACCACAGCTTTGAATGCCGATTCATCTCCGGCAGCCCTTGCACGATTTGCCGTTAGCAAAACGTCGTACTCATTCTTCGGAGACATCTTTAAACCCAGTGGAGGCAGATAAAGCGGATCGCCCACGAATATACCTGACCAACTCAATCCCATGATCGAATAAAGAGCCGCCTCACCGACCGTCAGCCCCTTATATAAAGCCTCCATTATATGATGGGGTTGGTGGGTGAGCCCCAAATACGGTTCGGATGTATTTCCAAAGGTCGCCGTAACTCCACGAGCGACCAAAGGACCTACCCAATGCTGGTGACCATTTCTTATCGATGAAGCCGTAAAACTGTGAATGTGGAGCGCAATCGCTCCTGCTGGAAATTTAAAATCGTAGTGGGTAAATGGTCCATCGATACCCCCGGTATACCAGCCGAAATAGAAGAGCGGATCATCGAAACGATCTACCAAATTGAATCGCCCAACGTCCTCATGCACATCCAAGTCATACCCCTTTGAACTCAAAAGTTTCCGGGTGGCCTCCAACCAATCATCTCCCGCTTGATGTGGGCCCTTCAGGTCGATATACGCTCTTCCAGCGATACCTTCTTTCTCAGCGAGAATCGCATTGTCAATGAGGGCCGTTGCGGCCTCATAAGACGGGCCATCAAGACGACCTACTACCAGGGGATTCACCTCGAACAAGTCACGAGGCTTGGTTCTCAGGTACATCGGATTCGGGTAGAATCCGACCAAATTGGCTTTGGGGAACGGGAGCGTAGCTAACTCCGAATCGACGGATGCTCGACCAGTATAAAACTGCCAGCGATCCTCAGGTATACTTTCTTTAGGAGGTAAACGGTTAGGATCGTTCTTTATGCGGAGCGGTAATCCCTTGCAGATCACCATCGCTTCCACTTTGTGAGATTCCACTAGATTCACCGTGCGGCCAAGATCATCTTTTCGCTTGGATCCAAACCCTTCAAACCAACCTGCTTCGAGCAGCCAACTCATCAGCGGATTCTGAATTTGATCGAGGTATTCGTCCCAGCTTATCTGTTCTTCTTCGGATACCTCCAAATGAACAATATTCTCGATAGGCACTTCCCGCTTGAGGGCATAGTAGTAGCCCAGGTCTATGGAGTCGTGGTCACGCTTATTGACCACCACCACCACGTTTTTGGGATTTATTGCCTGGCCCTGAATCCACCCGAAACAGCAGCCCAACAGGATCAAAGTAAACCGAATCATCCCCCTTGAAACACCCATTTAGCGATTTTGATCCCTCCCCAAACGGCGCAAAGGCAAATGATTAGGGAAAGTGCTACGTTCGAAAAAGCTCCCATGAGATCACCGGCTTCAAGTTGCTTTATAGTTTGAAGCCCAAACGTGGAAAACGTCGTAAACCCTCCACAAAATCCCACCACTACGAATCCTCGGGTATGATGAGCCCAATCCGTAGTTACTGATTCATGCCCGATTACCAAGCCGATGATTAAGCAACCGAGTACATTCGCTACCAAGGTCGCCCAAGGGAATTCCGACTTCAAACTGACGGCGATTAATGCCCGAATGACAGAGCCGATAGCACCTCCCAATCCAATCCAGAATAAACCCACTAAACTCATCTTCAGGTAGGATTAGAAATGCGTTTCAATGTTTTGTGGTAGGTCGTAATACCGTTGGTGATAGATTCGGCTAGACGAATACGGTGTTTGACCGTCTTGATTTTACTCGCTTCTTCAAAATTACTGAAAAACCCGCCTTCGACCAAGAAACCTGGGCACTTAAGATCAATCATCATAGAAAACCGGGCCTTCTTGAGCCCTCGATCGATTCCACCCATCGTCTTTATCATCTGGCGCTGCACGTAGAATGCAGACAAGGTGCTCCAGGCGTCGTGGCTGTTCGGCGGAAACGCTTTTCGATCTTCCTCTACCATACGGCTTCGGGCCGTCGAAGGTTGGTTACGGGGCGTAAATGTGTAGGTTTCGATGCCACTCACCGATCTGGATTCAACCGCATTGAAATGAACACAGACAAATAGATCCGCCTTCATTTGATTCGCGAACAGAGCCCGGTTTCGATTTTCAACCGTTATGTCAGAGTTTCGAGTCAGATGCACGTTGTATCCCCGGGTCTCAAGTAGACGCTGGAGCCTTCTCGACAGATCCAGCGTTAGGTCCTTTTCGACCATACTGAGACTCTTGTTGATACACCCCGGGTTCTTTCCCCCGTGCCCCGGATCAATCACGATCGTTTTCAATTGGGGGCGGTTTGTAAATACCTGTGGGGTGAGTAAGGGCTTTATGGCTTTATCAAAGTCGTGGACCGACAGGTACAACCGACCGCGGTGAAGCGCTACAGCAAACCCCAGATAGATTTTGTAATCATTGAGAAGGAGTAAGCGGCTGTCCTTCTTGAATCGAACCTTCGTCCACTGACTGGAGAACACGCCATCAACAGAATCCTTCGACAGATTATATTTCATGCCGAGCTGCCCCGCTACCTTGGCTAGGTCAATATAAGCCGTATTGTAGAGCGTGACATCAGGCGTCGCAAGAGGCGGGTTTGAAAAGGACCCAATCTGAAAGGCAGATAAGCCAATCAATCCAAGCATCCATTCACGCCTGCTAACCAACTGCCGTAACGTTGCATCCATGGCTCAGGCACGACCAAGAGACTATTCCTCTCCTTCGTCTGCTTCCCCTTTTTTATGAAATCGGTAAACACGATCCTTCTCGGGAAGCGGAGACAGCATGGTACTAATCATACGCCCAGAGAGTCTTGCATCGGAATCTTGATGTCCAATCTGCTCAAGCTCTTTGACAGCCCGTTTGATCGTCTCAAATCCCAAATCCTTATGCTCCATTTCGCGACCACGGAACATCAGGGATAGTTTTACCTTGTTTCCTTTACCGAGAAATTCTTCCGCATGCTTAACTTTGAACATGAAGTCGTGTTCCTCAATACGAACGCGGAACTTTACTTCCTTCACTTTCCCCGAAGAAGTTTTCTTTTGCTTACTCTCTTTCTCCTTTTTGGAGATCTCATACTGGTATTTACCAAAATCAAGTATTCGGCAAACCGGAGGGCGAGCAGATGGTGAAATTTCAACGAGGTCTAGACCTACGCGTTTTGCGATGACTAAAGCATCAGCAGGGCTCATGACACCAATTTGCTTGGCATCAGGACCGATCACACGGATCTCACGGGAACGAATCTTTTCGTTCTTACGAATTCTAGGAACATAGTTCCTTCTTGGGCGGGAGCCTTTTCTTGGCATTAACAGTTATACTGGGTTAGATTAAGCAAGAGGGTGATAACTTTCCGAAAGCTTCGACTACAAGAACACATGTTCGACAAAACAGCCATTAGCTGTTTTGGACAGAATTGTATACGAA
>CALGUT010000419.1 GCA_937920335.1 uncultured Opitutales bacterium | reverse complement strand
GATTCATTATCCGAATACTCGATGGGACATCATCTCCCGACTTCCGTGTGATGATCAGGTCATCATTATCCAACGCATTACGGATATTCAGTTGAATTCTCCAGTCCACTTTATCGTTAAAGATCTTCCGACTATGACTTATCCAAAGATCGAGGTTCGATTCGCTCGGACCATACAGTGGCTGAGTAACATCGGCGACCGCGATTTCATCGAGCCCCACCGGTAAACGAGGGTCATCCTCTAGGATCCCGTTTCGGAAACCGACACCCACTTCATCCTGCCAACGATAAGCTCCACCAACAGCCCAACCTTTCAACGCACTATCGTCGTCGAAGCGGTAATTGGTGGCCATATTGAAACGCCATTCACGGACTTCATCCAAGAGAGCCCCTTCTCTAAGCGTTTGCTGGAGGAGGCTTCCCCACTGTCGGCTCCGAGTATTGGTGAAAATCGTATTCGCCGTAGATGGCTCACCCACATCCGGCATACCATTACCGTTCAGATCGTCATAATCCTTGTAGGTGTTTGGTCGTGACAGAAGATCTCCCATAGCTAACCACTGCGGCTCGCGGATTTCAAAATACTTCAGATACGATTTCAAAACGTTCGTTTTGATGGCCTTTTGCTGCGCCACGTTAAACATGAACGTCCAATTGGCAGTTGGATTCCAGACACCCTCAATTTCAACACCTTCCGAAGAAAAGTCGGATACTCCCGTCACGTTCGGATTTCCACGATCGGAAACCGAAACCGCAGTCCCTGGATTTGGACCTGGATCGACAGGAGTCCATAGTGCTTCACGCATGCCTTGAGGAGGCACCGTATAGACTTGCTCCCAGCCAATGTTGTTGGGCCACAATCTCGGATCCTTCGGATCCCAGGTTTCATATTCCGATGCTGGTACTGTCGGGTCCCGTGGTTCTTTCACCTGCAGCGAACTGCGAACACCGTTATACCACAAACGCTCAAAATTCGGAATACTTGCCGTACCGAGGGAGCCATCGGTCTGGTTTTTAGAAACGGTCTCAAACCAATTGACACGAACATAGAAGTTCTGGTCAGGCAGGTCGATTGAGAAACCGTATTCGGTCGTTTCACCACCCGGGCTTGGGTGTGGTTCGTTCAAGATCGTGATGCGCCCAGGTGACGGTACGAAGTTTTCGGATTCACCGTAGTGACCACTCAAACCGATACCGAAAGGTCGCCATTTTTCAGGTAGATGTCCCACCACACCCCAAGTAAAGACGTCGTCCTTGACCGTGCTATCGGGGGTCGAGGGCAATTGCAACGTTTCCGGAAGTGCAATCGCTTCAGCCGTAAAATCAGGACTATCATCCCTCCAGGATGACGCTTCATCCTGACGCCAGCCATAGGTCGCAACGATATTATCACCCAAGAAATAACTCTGGGCTGTTATGGCGAGCGATTCGATCTCCTGCCGGTCAATCGAGGCGTTGTTAATCGGATCGAGAATCAGGGGTGAACCATCAATCTGGCGATAGGCTCCATTGTGTCCGTCAAAGATCGGGGCAGCAGTACTATCATACATAACTGCGTTGATCTCCTGTATTCTGGGAGTATTGGCGGTCGTACGAGTGGCAGCAGTCGCAGTATTTCCCGTTATCTTAGGTCCCAGGTAACGAAAGTTCCTCGCTCCCCGGTCATACGAAGCAGTTGAATAACCCCGGTTTCTATTTGCCTCTAAAACCCGTTCGATTTCTCCAGCAGCCACAATACCATAAGAATCCGATTGTGCCGTGACTTCACGAGACTGATCAGAATAGAGGCCTGTAAACACGTGGCGACCGAGCCAGCCCCAATCACTATCTCTCATGTCCAGATCATAGAATCCGGTAACTCGAAATGCCTCACGCTCGGACGTGTTATTCGCAAAATTATCCCAGCCAGGTCTAAAAGGTCTACCGACGTTTGGATTTGGGATTAGTATAGGCGTACCATCATCTTCTACTTCAAAGAAGTAGTTATAATATTCGCTCGTATCTACGCTGACATTGTTAGACGCCCGGTCTAACCATCCGTCTTTTGTATGCTGTTTATCATAAGATACTTCAATACCCGCATTCTGCGAGAATTGCTGCTCAAGCGTTACATTGATCGCATCGAATGAATTGTAAGAGGTGTTTTCAGTTCCAGTCAGTGTATTGTTTCTGAAATCGAACACCCACCTGTCTTCGTCTGACAACACCGCATTACTAACATTGGCCGTAGAGTCTGCCCGGTTCGACCAAGTGTACATCTGGCGACGGATTCCATCTGGACCAGGTGTGGCGGGTCCCGTATCATAACCCAAGCCAGCCTGTGTGGCTCCAGGGCTATCAAAGAGATACAAAGGACCCCGATTGGATGGCGCTACAGAAAAGCCATTAGAAGCACCTGGATCGGGATTGGTTTGTAAGCCATTGGCTACCCAGTCAGGGACATTCGAGCTCGGAGTGATGATAAAGGGACGACTCGCCTTTCTCGAACCGACTTCCGCATTGGCGCGGATGATTGTTCGTTCAAAGGGCTTGAAAATCATAGTGCCGAAGAGGCGTTCTTCATCTTCAAAAGACGGTTTCTGCTTAAACTTGTTTTGGTTGTTTAATCCAATGATTCGAAATGCCAGAACATCCTCGATGAAAACCCGATTTACATCGAGCACCTCGCGATGTGCGTCCCAGCTGCCGTAACGCAGTGTTAACTCGGTGCTATCCTCAAACTTGGCTTGCTTCAAATTACTGTTATACAGACCTGCCGGACTTCCCAGACCGAAAAGGATGGCGTTCGGACCTTTAGCAATCGTCACCCGGTCTGTGTTGTAGGTATCGAGTGCAATATCACTGAGAAAGAAATTCCGCGTTCTGTCAGGTTCGGTCAACCCACGGACACGGGTTCGACCATTCGGATCTCGCCTGTCTCCGCCACCGCTTCCGAAGTTACCATCCGGACCGGAAACTTCGGTATTGGTCGTATAAAGAAAGAGGTCTTCTACATTGGTAGAGCCGGTGTCTCTCAGAAACTCTTCCGTGACAACCTGTACCGCACCTGCCAGATCCCTGAGATCCGATTTGAGGCGAGTTCCTGCTAATGTATTGGTAGCAGCATAACCCGTGTCCTCGTCACTGGTAATAGTAAATGGGGATAGATCGAATACATCTTCCTCTTCTTCTTGAGCCGTTAATAACGGAGGGCCAGCCAAGGCAAACCCGAGCAACCCTAGTGATAGGCCGCAGAATTTTAAGTGAGTTCTATTTGTTTTCATTTCTAGTTACCGTTTGTTGGGTCGCAGCAAGCTGCGACCAGGTTTATAACTTGAACGGGATAATGGTGTTATAGTTAGCGTAATTTATGTAGGTGTATTAAATTTCTGAGAAAGCAGTAGCAGCTAGCGAATGCTCGCATACGCTGTAAGCGGTTGTCACTGTGCTCGGTACCGACTGAAAGATATCGGAGAGCAGTGCGCTCGAGCTCTGCCGTGAACCATTAATGGTTTATGCAGAACTTCTAAAAGCTATGGGTGGAGCATAGACGGGGTAAATTGTAGGTATTTTGTAGGGTCAGAGTTTGGTGGATGGA
>CALGUT010000418.1 GCA_937920335.1 uncultured Opitutales bacterium | reverse complement strand
CATCTACATGTTCCAATCCGGCGGGCCTTCGCAGATTGACCTCTACGACCACAAAGCTGACTGCTGGCAGGATCTAGCGGTTGAAGACTTCCCCCTTTTGTCCTTATCGTCGAGCGCTCAGCAAACTCAAGCGAACCATAGGAGGCATCACCCTCAAGTATGATACTTAGTTCGTTCTCACAATCAAAGCCGTCAATGGCGCTCCCCGCGGGTATTACCAAGACTCCAGCATTCCTTATTCTACCAGACTCGTTGGGTTCAGATGAATAGCGCATTCCTCCATCCTGCAAAACAAGTCTACCTAGATTAACAAACGTTACATTGTTCGGCACCGTAAGCGCTTCATCTCCGGCAATATTTATGAATAAACCGGTTCCTTCGGCACCAGAGTGATTGTTAATAAAGCTATCTCCATCGAGGAAATTGATATCTCTTCGCAGCTCAAACTCACCATCTCCCATCAGAACAAGAGACCTGGGTTCAGTCGAACTGCCAGTTCTGAGTGCTATGGATGCTGCTCCCGCTCCTTCTGACCGACCCATCCTGATAGTAGCACCCGATGATTCGGCTTCCAGTTGCACACCGTCTTCGAAAGACAGTGCAAAAACATCCAGGTCAAGCGTTCCATTCTTAACTACGACCGATGTACCATTACCGCGAAACGCAGTAACGTTTTCGTCGAAAGCAAACAGACCATTTTCAACCAATATAGCTGTATCCACAAGGTTACTAATCGTGTTTTCAAAATTGAGCGTTCCACTTTTAAGTGTCACGGAACCACCATTCACCTCGAAGTCGTCGATTTTGACAGTGGCTGCTCCAGTGCCATTTTTAACAAGAGAACCCGCAGTAGTTAAGTCACCCTCCGAGGTGATCAGAGAACCTGGTTCCAGATTCAATACCGAACCCTCAACTCCATTGAAAAAATGGGTAAACTCAAGAGTTGAAGCCAGCGTCAGAGTCGAGACATCCAGCGTTAGTTCGCGGATAGAAACACTGGCCTTCAATTCGACATTCGCCCCGGTTGTAATGAAGACCTTTTCATTTCCTACCAAACCGGGAGCTTTGTCCCAGGGAACTCCCGCAATATCCGTCCAATTACTCCGCCCGTCCGTTATGGTATACCAATCATTGGTGCCTGCGCCGCCGTCCCAAATGAAGGTGGTTCCCACAGGCCTTTCTTCGCCTTCAAACTTAGCTCGTACGAGTGCGGTGACTTGACTCTCCAATGTCGCTAGAAACGCTACCTCGCCGTGCTTGTTAAGACCAGGAGCTCCTTTGCTGTAAATTAAGTCTTCGCCAGCGTGATCCGGAGTGAACTCAATTAGCGTCACGATCTCGCATTCCAAGGAATCACTCTGAGGGTCTTCACAGGCGACCAATGGGCTGCCTTCGATGGCGATTTTAACTACGCCACCATTTTCATCAGTCCCGAAAAGTCCGCGATTCCCGTCACTCAACTCCGCTATAAACGCCAATTTGTCATCCCCTGCAGCAGTGAGGTCGCTAAAGATTTTGTAGGTCGCATCAGTACCGCCTGAGTCGGCATTCTGACCGAACCGCGCTACGGTCTTTACCGAGAGGTCCGTGGGATCAATTTTCCAGATACCTTCCTGAGCGCTCGTTGATTCTCCCCCGCTGCCTGCAACATCGGCACTGAAAAACACAGTACCATTCTCAGTAACAGCCCAATCCGCTAAATGAATATTACGGAAACTAACTTGACCCATATCGGTCATCGTTGGGCTAAACCCATTCGAATAAAAAAGCCCCAGTAACTCAGTGGCCAGAGTATCCTGCTCATCTAACGTGATTCTCCAGAACCCACCCAAAGGGCTTGATCCGCGTCCTCGAAGATAGACAGCACCGTTCTTAGTAACAAAAACGCTTTCCGCATCAGCTCCGACATTAACTCCCTCAAGGCCACTACCCCCAGGTAAAGTCGTTCCGGCAGAGTCCCAGAGTAGCGAAAGTGAATCATCAAGAAAACTATGCCGAAAGACTGCGTTACTAATCCCGGAAGCCTTTGTCACCCGACAATGAAAATACGCATTCCCATTTCCATCGATACCGCGAAACCGATACGGGGCATCCAGAATCGCATTTTCAGCGGGATCATAGCCTGGTGCTGGCGTGCCATAATTTGACCGCGGAGATATTTCCCGGCGCTAAAGACCTGAGGATAGCTGCGGGATTTCCCCCCGCGTCCCAATATATTGCGCCACTGTCCGAAACCACCATATCTGACCCACTGCCGCCAGAACGCGTTTTAACAGTTCCCCGGCCGTCACTAATATCGACCGCCTCCCAAGGGTTGTGAGTCGGACTGAACCGCTCAGGCCACGTGGTCGGGGAATCATTTAAGACTCCTGCCTCCGCTCAATAAAGAAATCCTCCGGAACCATTCGTAAAAACGGTGACCGCATGCGCTAACCCACTTTCGCTCACGGTATACCCCCGTTTAGGAGAAGGTTCAAGTTCCGGTATGCGAGCACCGTTGGGATCATTAACCGTCACCCCTGGAGCCAAACCGTCCGTTTGCATAATCGTGGATACCGCCCCAGGTCGAAAGGCTTGGTAAAATCCATACTCAGGTTTGCCATTCACTTCGACGCTTGCGGCGAAACTGATGAACCCAAACTCATCAATCGCAATCGGTGCACTATCAAGAGAGACGAAGTATTCGAAGGAGGTTATCGAGTCGAATCCAGCGATTAAGTTCTCATCTCCCGTGCTCGCCATGATCTCCAACTTTAAGTCTCCAGGAGCTGCGCTTAAGGAAAATGGGTTTTTTAGAAAAATACCCAGTATAGTGGCTATCCATCTACAAAAGAGGTTTCCGCGTGTTATCATAGCCTAATTAAGACGACCGCAGTATATATAATCAAAGATTTAATCGGTTAATTGGGAACGACTTCGACAATGATATTTTCATACAAAAATGAAAATATCATACTCTCCCTAGTCGCTTCCATCCGATGCAGCCCCTCGACTGCGCCTTGTTACAGACACAAAAAAAGACGCCAAAAAGACGTCAGATTTATGGCAGCCCGACAAGGACTTGAACCTTGAATGCCTGGACCAAAACCAGGTGTGTTACCAATTACACCATCGGGCTACAATAAAGGCAGGTAAGTTGGTAAGATTTTTTTGGCACGTCAAGCACTGAAACCCGCTCCCCCAACAACCGGTAAATCGAGAAAAATACGCTCAGCTAAAACAGGCAAACACCGCACTTTAACCGTTTCGACGGTTGACGACATAAGGATCCTTAACCTACAAAAAGGCTTTAATGCAAACTGACTCTCCCGCGAAACGCGAACTGAAGTATAAACGCATCATTCTTAAGGTGAGTGGTGAGGTTTTAAAAAATCCCAATTCAGGAGATCCGATTGATCCGGAGATCCTCTTACGCATCTGTAAACAGCTCAAAGAGATTTGGGATATGGGCATCGAAATCGGAGTCGTCGTAGGAGGCGGTAATATTTTCCGCGGTCTTCAGGGAGAGGGTAAAGGCGTAGCCCGCACCACCGGCGATTATATGGGTATGCTTGCAACCGTGATCAACTCCATGGCCCTCATGGATTGCCTGGAGAAACTCGGGGTCGTAACCCGAGTACTGTCAGCCATCAGCATGGACGCTGTCGCCGAACCCTACATCCTTCGCCGCGCAACGCGCCACCTTGAACGCGGTCGACTGGTCATATTTGGAGCGGGAACCGGTAACCCGTATTTTTCAACGGATACAACCGCAGCACTGCGGGCCAATGAGGTCCAAGCAGAGATCATTTTAAAAGCCACGAAAGTTGACGGCATCTACGACAAGGACCCCATGAAGTTCGACGATGCAGTCAAATACGACGAGCTCTCCTATATGGATTGCCTGGAACAGCGCCTCAGCGTAATGGATTCAACCGCGTTTTCTCTCTGTATGGACAACCAGGTACCCATCATGGTCATCGACCTCAACGATCCCAGTGCGATTCGCAAGGCTGTGACGGGCGAGAAGATCGGCACCCTCGTTCACTAATCATTATAATCCCCAATACCCAAGTTTATGAGTAAAGAAATACTAGATGATATGGAGCAAAGTATGGCCAAAGCGGTGGATCATACCATGCATGAATTTTCAACCCTTCACACCGGTAAGGCGTCTCCCTCCATGGTGGAAAACGTGATGGTCGATGCTTACGGAAGTAACATGCGACTGCGCGACATGGCAGCCATCACCACACCTGATTCTCGTACCATTCAAATTCAACCCTGGGACAAGTCCGTCATGCAACCCATAGAAAAGGCCATCCTTACGGCGAACCTCGGACTGAACCCATCAGCAGACGGCGGCATCATTCGTATCCCGATTCCTGAGCTGAGTGGAGATCGCAGAACTGAACTCGTGAAGGTAGCCCATCGTATGGCTGAAGATGGCCGGATCAGTGTTCGCCATTCACGCAAAGACGCGCTGGATCTACTAAAAGACGCCAAGAAGGAAGGCGACATTTCAGAGGATGATTTTAACCGCGCGGAAAAGGATGTTCAAAAATCCACCGACAAGTTCGTCGCTAATATTGACGAGCACCTTAAAGGTAAGGAGCAAGAGCTCCAACAAATGTAATCTTGAGGAGATCTTTAAAAAAAGGCGTCGCACTAGCGGCGCTTTTTTTATTGGCGTTTATCCAGATTTCTATTCCCATCCGCCCATCTAAGCTCACAGCAAATGCTCACACACTTTTCAAATGCTCGACGGATAGTCGTAAAAGTGGGAACCAATCTTCTGACTTCAGGCGATGGTGAAATGGACGAAGCGCGTGTGCAGTCTTTTTGTAATCAAGTAGCGGAGCTCAGAAAACAGGAGGTGCAAGTCATACTGGTGAGCTCTGGAGCAGTCGGACTTGGCATGGGGAAACTGGGGCTTACGAAACGGCCAAAGACCATCGAACAATTGCAGGCCTGCGCCGCCGTCGGCCAAAGTATACTCACTCAAACTTGGCAAAAACACTTCGAGCCCTTTGGAATCGTGGTCGGCCAGATGCTCCTTACCCGTGACGATGTTCGGGGTCGAAACCGCCACCTCGCGATCATGCGGACGATGGAGACGCTGCTGAGTCAAGGTGTCGTTCCGATTATCAACGAGAACGATTCCGTGAGCGCAGAAGAATTGGAAATCAAATTTGGTGACAACGATATTCTCTCGGCATTAGTTGCGAGCATCACCAAGTCAGAAGTGTTAGCCATACTCACTACTGTAACCGGTTTGCTCGATCTTGAGAACGGAGAACGCCTGATTCCGATCGTAGAAACCATTACACCTGAAATCGAAGGCCTGGCCCAAGGAACCTCTAGCGAAACCTCGGTGGGTGGTATGACTTCAAAGATTGAGGCCGCAAAAGTGGCTACGCGATCTGGTTGTGGCGTCTTCCTCGGCGCCGGTAAAACCGATGGTATCTTGGTGGATCTCCTCAACGGATATGCAGAGGGCACATTCTTCCTTCCTTCCGACATACCCTTGGAGAGTAAAAAACGATGGCTCGCCTACTTTGCAAAACCGATGGGCAAGATCACCGTTGATACCGGAGCGGTTAAAGCACTGAAAGAAGACGGAAGCAGCCTACTCGGTCCAGGTATCAAACACTGCGATTCAGATTTCCCTCAAGACACGCTGATCGAAATCGCAGATGAATCGGGAAACGTCTTTGCCCGCGGCCTCACTCGTTTCTCAAGTGATCAGATCAAAGCCATCATCGGCAAATCCTCAGACGAAATCACGAAGACTTTCCCAGATAGGAAGAAATCCGACGTCATCCACCGGGATGACCTGGTCCTGCTTTGATCTGTGACCATCCAGGAAGCATCGGAGCTCCAAGATCTAGTTTTATTCACAAACGGGATATTTTGTTTCCCTATGAATAACGTATCCGTAACGTCTGCTCTTTATGGATTCTGACAACTGGTCTTCGTCCCCCAATCAAATGGGGTACCCACCCATTGATTATCGCGCCGAGCTCAACGACGAACAATATGCGGCGGTCACGGCCGAGGATGGTCCTGCCCTCGTTCTGGCGGGTGCTGGTTCGGGTAAAACCCGCACGCTTACCTACCGCGTGGCATACCTCCTCGAAAAAGGCGTTCATCCTGGCAATATCCTGCTCCTTACATTTACCAACAAAGCCGCTCGGGAAATGCTGGCCCGGGTAGAAGAACTAACCGGCATCCAACGCCGAGCGTTTTGGGGCGGGACCTTTCACTCGATCGGGCAACGGATGCTTCGTATGCACGGCGAACCCCTCGGTATTAACTCCAACTACACCATTCTCGACCAGTCAGATGCGGAGTCCTTGTTGAACGAAGTCATACGCGGCGTGGATGCCCTTTTCCTCAAAGACAAAAATAACCCGAAGGCCAAGGTCATCGCAAACGCGCTGAGCCTTTCCCGGAACACCTGTCAGTCCATCGAGGATTCCGTAAATCAGTTCTCCCCCTACTTCCACGAGTATATCCCAGACTTTGAAAAATTCTTCGAAGCCTACCAAGCGAAGAAGAAACAACAGCAAGTCGCTGATTACGACGACCTACTCGTTTACTGGTTAGAGATTCTTAAAACGCAGGAGTCCATCGCCAAATACTACCAGGAACGCTTCCAGTACATCCTCGTCGACGAGTATCAGGATACGAACATGATCCAGGCCCAGATCATCGACACCATCGGAAACCGCAATCAGATCATGGCAGTCGGTGACGATGCTCAGAGCATCTATTCCTGGCGCGGAGCCAATTACGAAAATATCCTAAACTTCCCGGATAATCATGAAGACACCGAGATGTACCGGATCGAGACGAACTACCGAAGCACTCCTGAGATACTCTCATTCGCCAACGATATCATTAATCAATTCGATACGGGTCACGGTTTCCACAAAGAGCTTAAGCCTGTCCGCGAGCCTCATCTTCAGCCGATGATGATTCAGGCTACTGATGGTCGAGAGGAAGCCTCCATCGTGATCCGCCGCATACAGGCACTCTTGGAGGAAGGTAGATCGCTCAGCGATATCACCGTGCTATATCGCGCCCACTACCAGGCGGTTGACTTACAGATGGAGCTAACCCGCCAACACCTTCCCTTTCAAATCACCAGCGGAGTTCAGTTCTTTGAACAAGCACATATCAAAGACCTGGTCGCGCAGATCAAATTTGCCTACAATCCGAATGACTCCCGAGCCTTTCATCGATTCGTCGGACTCCTTCCCAAAGTCGGCGATAAAACTGCCGAGAAGATTTTTGGAGTGGCCTACATGGAAGCGCAGACGACCGGCGAACACATCGCAGATATGCTATTAACCAAACCAGTCGTGGCAAAAGTCCCCAAAGGAGCACGCGATCACTGGGAGTCGTTGGCCGCAACCGTCCAAGCAGTTGCGAAAGCCGCGGCCACGGAAAGTCCGTCCGAGGTAGTCGCACTCGCGGTTGAAGGTTGGTACTCTGATTTCATCAAGACACTATACCCGAACTACCTGCAACGCATGGATGACCTGCAGAGTCTGATCGGATTCGCTCAACGATTTACTGATCTTCAGGAGTTATTGTCCCAACTCATCCTGATGAATTCGGAGACCTCTCAGAAGTCAATTGATCCCGACGGTGACCAACTGCGCCTGACTACCGTTCACCAGGCGAAGGGACTAGAGTTTCCCATCGTATTCCTACTCGGTTGTTCCGACGGGCAGTTCCCCATTAAGCGGGCCATTGACCGAGGAGATCTAGACGAAGAACGACGCCTCTTCTATGTCGCTGTTACACGCGCAATGGATGAGCTTTACATGACCTCGCCTCGTATGTCTCAATTCGGCGGAAATACAAACTTCATGAACCCGAGCCGGTTCATCCAGCGCGTAAACCCTGACCTCTATGAGGTTGTGCGTCTGCGGCGTTACAGCTCGTGGTAGAAATCTAGGCATTGCTCGATGCCGCGCAGGGAACATTGACTCACTAGTCCTTTTCTTACTTTCTCGAACTATGTCACTTCTACGACTCACCCTACTTACTTTTCTCGTTTCTATTCAGTGCTCCTTTGGCTCGATAGACTACCTCGAACAAAAGTTCTATCAAGAGGAGTCATTCACCAGGATCTCCGAGTATTTCAATGGAGTCGAAGTGACTGGAGACCGAATTATCCTAAGATCGGATGCTGTTGAGCGTACGGGCCACTACGTGACGTTTCAACTGTCTCAAAGCTACCCGATCGACCACTTCAAACTAGAAGTGTATGAATTCGACGCGAAGGAACCTAAAGACTACATTTTCCCCGCCAGCACGAGTATAGCAGAGGCACAACCCATATACCTCGGGCTTACGGGTGCCGGGTGGGCAGAGAAGATGCGACCGCCTGTCGCTTACAAATTATCGGTCGTGGGTAAAGACGGCGAAGTGTTTGAATCCGCTACCAGTTTCCTATGGGGCGATGACTGACCCCTGGACTGATTGGCAGCTTTACAAAGACTGGCGTCCAGATCTCGCATCCTTCCAAGAAACCCTCGATGGCGGACAGGCATTTTGTTGGGACGCGCTGGATGAATTTAACTACGAGGGAGTTGTTTCTAACATCCCTTTTCGTGTTCGCTGGGATTCCACAAAATCCGTTTACTGGACGAGCTACCGTCTGTTTTTTGATGAAGCGGATGCGCTGTTCGGAAAGTACATCGGAACCGAGGAAACGTATCAGATGCTCTACGACACCCTGCCCTGGAGAAGCGATGCGCACTTGAAGGCGTGTATGGAGGCCTTTCCTGACTTGCGTATTTTGAACCAACCCCACGGAGAAACCCTCCTTGGATTTCTCTGTAGCGCGACCAAACAAATTGTACAGATCAAGGAAATGCTTCGGCTGATTCGCGACCGTTTTGGCGCTCCTATCGTCGACTGCTACCGATCCCTTCCAGATTGGGAAACGCTCAACTCGATCACCGAAAGCGACCTCCGAGACTGCAAATTTGGTTTTCGTGCAAAGAACATTTCGAAAACGGCAGCGCTGCTACACCCCACTCCTGATCTCATCGATATGATCGTTGAACAAGACTACGCAACAGCGAAAACTACGCTGTGCTCATTTCCCGGGGTCGGAGAAAAAGTGGCGGATTGTGTCCTACTGTTTGGCTATCAAAAGCTGGAGGCGTTCCCCGTTGATACCTGGATTATCAAAGCCATGCAACGGAGGTATGATCTCGAAGGCTGGCACCCCAAACAGGTCGCTCACTTCGGAAGATCTCACTTCGGGAAATATGCGGGCTTAGCTCAACAGTTCATCTTCGCTTCGGAACGAAAACAGCCCAGAAAATAGCTTGCATTCGATTACCCCAGACCTACGTTTCCTCCTTTCGTTGATCTGGATGGTGTCTGAATAGACTCACCAAATCGATTGACAGTTTAAGATACTACGAGTCCTGAAAGGGACACGACAGGCCTGGGTGGTGGAATTGGTAGACACGCTGGATTTAGGATCCAGTGCCGCGAGGCGTAGGGGTTCGACCCCCCTCCCAGGTACCATTAAAATCTTAGACTTACTATTCGCCTTCGACCTACTTACAACGTACTCCGGTCTCTCCCCATACGGCGTGGTCCGGTTGCCTGCGGCACAGGTCTTGTCAGTCGCTAAAGCTCCTTCGGAACGACCCCCCTCCCAGGTACCATTAAAATCTTAGACTTACTATTCGCCTTCGACCT
>CALGUT010000417.1 GCA_937920335.1 uncultured Opitutales bacterium | reverse complement strand
AGGGCGCCTTGAATAGAATTTTACGCAGCTAATCTTAACCACTGGAAGATTAGAGGGTTAATGTAATCAGATTGCTAAAACTTAGCCGTAAAAGCGGTGAACCTCGAAACTAACGGACCGGTTATAAGAGTATGCTTCGAGAATTAACTTTAATCCAACCTATCCGATGTACTCAGCTTTACTCAAAACAGCAATCACTGGTCTTGCGTTGATATTGGGACAAACCCTCATATCAGCTGAAAAACTAGACATCAGTCCACGTCCTATTAACACACCAAGCCCGAGCTTTTTTGGTCGGATTATCACTTCGGATGCTTTCGTTAGTGTGGCGATCGAAATAGACGCGAAAGGTGATGTGACCAACGCAATCGTGAAGAATTCCTCACATATTGACCTGGAGAAGCCTACGCTCAGAGCCATTCGCAAATGGGAATACGAGCCAGCTTACCGTAACGGAAAACCGGTTCCCTGCAAAATCATCCAGCCGTTAACTTTTGGATCTTCACTTCTGAATCCGATCGATGACAAAGCAATACCACTTTACACGCCAAAACCAGAACTTGCTAGAAAGCTTCAAGACGTTGAAGGAGAAGTAGGTGTTGCTGTATCCGTCGATTCCGCAGGCTTTGTGACTCGTGTCAAAATTCTCTACTCCAGCGACCAACGTTTAAATCTTCCCGTACTAAAAGCCATTCGCAATTGGCAATATGAACCCGCGAAAAGCAAGGGGCGGGCGGTGAGTTCCAAGCAAATCCAACCCTTTGTCTTCGGGAACGCCACCCAATACAAAGATGACCAGGTTCAGAATGCAGCGGTTACGTCTATCTCAGTTAACCCAAAACGTTTTGATCCGACGATTCTCGCGCAAGTAGACTCTGGAGACGAGTAAGCAGTTCAGCGAACAAATTTCTTTTCCTTCCAACTATCCATGGAGCGAGTAGTCCCTATCCAGGACTAATCAAAATAAAAGGCAGACTGTTAGCAGTCTGCCTTTTTTTGCTGCTAAGGTTCAGCATCGAAAAATTTGCTTCCGCTTGGCAGGGCGTTTTCGTATACCTGACCGCTTTTAGAATCGAACGATGCCGATTAAAATTCCAGATAACCTTCCTGCTAAGCAAAAGCTCGAAGCTGAGAACATCTTTGTGATGTCAGAAGAAAGGGCAGCAAGCCAAGACATACGCCCTCTCGAAGTTGCCGTATTGAATTTGATGCCAAACAAAATCGACACCGAGACACAGCTTCTAAGACTGCTTGGAAACACGCCCATTCAGGTTAATATTAGCCTCCTCACTACTGCTTCCTACAAATCGAAGAACACGAGTGAAGAACACCTCTACAATTTCTATCAAACCTGGGGCGATATAAAACACAGGAAATTTGATGGATTGATCATCACAGGAGCCCCCATTGAACTACTTCCCTGGGAAAACGTAGCCTACTGGAAGGAGCTCCAGAATATCTTGGACTGGAGCCGAACCCATGTATGGACCTGTTTTTTCATCTGCTGGGGAGCCCAAGCAGCTCTGCAGCACTTTTATGGAATCGAAAAACACGAACTGCCGAGCAAAAAGTTCGGCGTATTTACGCACCGAAAACTTAAATCCAACTCGATCTTATTGAGAGGCTTCGATGATCAATTCCTTGTTCCCGTCAGCCGCCACACAGAGGTCCGCAAGGAAGATGTCGAAAAAAATGAAAACCTGGAGATTCTCTCAGAATCGGAAGACTCAGGCCTCTACATCGTAAGAGATAAGTCTCAGAGGCGTTTGTTTGTCTTTAATCACTCTGAATATGAGGCAAATTCACTCAAAAACGAATATGATCGCGACGTTGGCAAAAGTCTCCCCATCGATGTCCCGGAAAACTACTTTCCCGACAATGACCCAACCAAATCCCCTGTACTAAGCTGGAGGGCCCATTCCTACCTACTATACAATAATTGGTTGAATTATTACGTATACCAGTCGACACCGTTCGATTTCAACAAGGCAGACTAGTCAATCCTTCAGGAAGAACGATCGCTATGACCAAGATCCCGGTCGGGATCTATGCAGTCTCTAACCAACTGCTTCAATTCTTTGGATTCAGGAAATCTACCAACAGCCTGCCTGTCAAAGATCACTGAGCCATTTAGCGTAACAACGAAGATTCCACCTCCGCCGGGTCTCAATGCAACTTCTTCCAAATCGCTACCGAAAGTAAATAGTAGTTCCTGGGCAAGCCAAGTAGCCCTCAAAATAAACCTGCATTCACTGCAGTATTCTATGGATAGACGATTTTGCATTCGTTCGATTGTTTTCGAAAAGCCCCTTACGACAAATGTGTTCCTCAGCTATAGCCCTAAATTCCTACAACTTAGCTTTGCTTTAATCCGAAAGAAATCGATCAGGATTTAAATCAGACTTTTTCATTTACCTACGAACGTTCGATCTCAAGTCTAAAACGCTTCCAGATACTCAAGTTTTTAGAAATTGAATCCTACTACGACTAAACACCTTTCGATCGAGCACGTCGCTATAATCATGGATGGCAATGGTCGCTGGGCTAACCGTTTAGGGCTTCCCAGAAACGAAGGTCATAAAATGGGTGTTCAAAACGTCGAGAAGATCGTCGAAAAATCAGGACAACTGGGTATTCGTTATCTAACACTTTACGCATTTTCTGCTGAAAACTGGAAGCGACCCAAAGAAGAAGTGGATGCATTGATGGACCTTCTGGAGTCATTCTTGCTTCAACAGAAGAAACAACTCCTGAAAAATAAAATCCGACTTCATACGATCGGACGCATTCAAGAGCTCCCGAAGAGAGTTCAAGACCGATTATCCGAAGTTAAGGAGGAAACCGCCAGTTTTTGTCAAAGCCATTTAATTCTTGCCCTCAACTATGGTGCACGGAATGAGGTCATAGACGCGGTTGAGAGATACGTAGCCGCCACAAAAAACAATGACCCAACAGAACACAAGCTGGACTGGAACACCTTTTCCAACTACCTCGACACCGCCGGCATTCCGGATCCTGAACTCGTGATAAGAACCTCGGGTGAGCATCGAGTCAGTAACTTCCTGTTAATGCAAAGTGCCTATTCTGAGTATTTTTTCAGTCCAGTCTGCTGGCCAGATTTCGGCCCTGAATTGTTTGAAGAAGCCCTCAACAACTATCGCAATCGCGAACGGCGTTTTCGGGAAAACAGGCGACCAAGTTCGTGAGGAGCAAGCTGTATCAGTGAACTCCAACAACTCATAATCCGTGGGAAAGCGCATCATAAGTACCATTTCATTATGGTTTTTGCTTCTCGGTAGCATCTACCTCTGGCAACTGACTGCCGTTGTATGGTTGATAACCGTGCTGTCGATCATCGCGCAGAATGAGGTCTACAACATGGCCAAGAAGCTAGGCTGGAAAGCTTACCGTATCTCCGGTCTGGTTATAGGCGGATGCTTACCACTAGCAACCTATTACAAGGACATACTCCATGAGCTTACAGGCGGCGTCGTAGATAGTGTCACCGTCCTCGCAATCGGTTTCGTGGTATGCGCACTAGTTGGAATCCGGACCCGCGAAATAAAAGACAATTTCCAAAGGATCGGTGGGACTTTCATCGGGATCATACTGATTCCGCTTATGCTGTCTTTCTACATCCGTATAGCTCAGCTATTCCCTAATGAAGCAACGGGCTTGGCGACCGGTTGCTGGGTCGTAATGGTCGGCAAATTCTCTGATGTGGGTGGCTTGCTCATCGGTAGCTGGCTGGGTAAGAATAAAATGGCGCCCAAGATCAGCCCAGCCAAGACCTGGGAAGGATTTGCTGGCGGGGTGATAACATCATCCATACTTGGCTTTTTCTTAGTTCTCATCCTGAGGGACTACTTTCCAATAAATTTTCATCCTTGGATTGCAGCGCTGTGCGCAATTCCCATAGCCGCACTCGCAGCACTTTCTGATTTGATAGAATCCGTCATTAAACGGCAGGCTGAAGTAAAAGACAGTGGAAGAAGTATCCCTGGAATCGGAGGAGCAT
>CALGUT010000416.1 GCA_937920335.1 uncultured Opitutales bacterium | reverse complement strand
TTGAGGAAACCATCGAGATCTATGCCTTCATGGAAGCCGCCGACGAGAGCAAACGGCGGGGAGGGGCGCCGGTCAGCGTAGATGAAGTGCTAAGGGGTAACGGCTGGAAGTAGAAAGCTGATTTAACCGAACATTTAGTTGACGTTCGATATACGTTTTAGGGTCCCAGCAAAATGGAGGCCCCACGTCCCAGTGGGAGATCCAAAAGATACCACACCGACAGGAGAATGGCCCAGGCGATGCCAAAGCCGATGGCGTAGGGCAGGGTGCCACTCACGAGGGTACCGATTCCCATCTTACGATCGTAACGGTGCGCAAAACTGAGAATGATTGGAAAGTAAGGATTGAGGGGTGTGATCATGTTGGTGATGGAGTCGCCCACACGATAAGAGGCCTGGGTCATTTCCGGTGAAAGGCCAAGGGCCATAAACATAGGAACAAAGACGGGGGCCATGATTCCCCATTTGGCTGAGGCCGATCCGATCACTAGATTGATGACGCAGGCTAACAGAACGAATGACAGGATGAGTGGTAGATGTCCCACGCCTAGTGTCTTAAGGGCATCTGCACCTTCGATCGCCACCAGAAGTCCAAGGTTACTCCATGAAAAATAGGCCACAAACTGCGCGGCAGCGAAGGCTAATACGATGTAGCCACCCATCGTACCCATAGCGTCACCCGTCATCGTGGAAAACTGCCGGGAGGTACGGCAGGTGCCAGACATCCATCCATAGGCTATGCCCGGAAACAGGAAAAACAGCATGATCAGGATGACCAACGAATCGATAAAGGGACTGATACCGCCGTCTGCATCCCGGAGCAATCCGTTCTGCGGCATCACCAGGAAAGCTACCGCGATCACCACCATGACTGCCGCAATTCCAGCCGCGAGTAGACCCCGACGCTCACCTGTGGTGATGGCAATGAGTGTGTCTTCTTCAGCGCGCTCAGAATCTGTTTCAGAAGGTGCCGTGTCTGCGTTCCATTTCCCGAGTCGTGGCTCGACTACGCGTTCGGTTACCCACCAGCCGACGAGGGTTACCATGACGGTTGAGGCAATCATAAAGAAGTAGTTGGCATCGGCCGCAACGACGCGGTCGGGTTCGTAAAGCTGCGCGGCAGATTGTGTGAATCCTGAGAGCAATGGGTCGAGCGAAGTAAGGAAAAAGTTGGCTGAGAATCCACCGCCGGTGCCGGCAAACGCGGCGCAAAGTCCTGCCAGGGGGTGGCGCCCCATTCCTGCGAATACCACGGCACCGAGTGGAACCAGTACCACGTAGCCTGCATCCGCAGCCATAGAACTCATCACGCCGGCAAACACCACCATGCCCGAGATGAGCGATTTGGGCGTAACTTTCACCATGAGCTTCAAGAGCGTACCGATCATACCACTACGCTCGGCTACCCCTATCCCAATGATTGTGACGAGCACCGTGCCCAGAGGAGGAAACCCGACGAAGTTATCAACCGCTTCTGTGAACATCCGCCGCAGATTTTCTGCTGTTAGCAAGCTCACAGGGACCAGCTCTTGGCCCGATGCAGGGTGGATCGCTGACCAATTCGCTTTCACAGCCAGCCAACTTAGAATGGGTACTGAGGCCGCCAAGACGATATACAAGAGCAACGGATCCGGCAGGCGATTGCCAACCCGTTCGACGATATTGAGAAATCTGTTTAGGGCACCTACTTTCGGCGCAGCGGGAGACTTTGGTGGCGTCATATCGGATTTAAGGGAATGGCGCACTTTTGTAAGAGAGCCAAGCCTTTATCGCTTATTAAACGAGTCTATACCGAGGTAACGTTCGGTTGGTAGCTAAGCCAAGATATCCTTCACTTCGTGACCAGCAGGATTCAACTTGCGAAGTTCGACGCCTTTGTCGCGACTCGGAGCCCAAGCCTCATAGAGCAGTAGCTGTATCCGCGCAAGGAACACTCGGAGGATCTCAGTGCTTTCGATCGCCAGATCGGTGCTGATGCAACGCTCCGCAACTATACTCAGTATTCGGCTAACAACCGAGAGCCTCCTCTCCATCGAGTTTTTCCACTATTGACGACCAAGCGGTAGATTAACCCACGAGAGGTCGGTTATAAATCGAGTAATGATGGCATATTTGATCCTATATAAGTCGCAAAAGAATTGGATTCTTCACGTAATCCTGCTTCGGTGAAGTTATGAAATTGTCTATTTGCTGGTTAATTGGGATCCTTTTTTGGGGAGGAAAAACTTGGGGTAATGAAGCAGGCGACCTTGTGTTTCAGGAGACTTTTGACTCATTCCAAGCAACTGGCCTTGTTGAGCTTCTAACCAGCAAAGACCAGGTGGAGGTAGTTGAGACCGAGGGGGTCCACGATAGTCGAGTCTTGATGGTGACTTATGTAGGCTACGAAAGGGGGAGTGAGCGTGTAACCGCTCGTTACCCACTGGGTGAACGAGGCTTGGAGTATACCCTGAATTACGATGTGAAGTTTGACGCCGACTTTCAATTTGTCAAAGGGGGAAAGCTTCATGGATTGGGGCCTGATTCACCGATCACGGGTGGCAAAACCATGCGGCCCGACGGCTGGAGTGCACGGGTGACTTTTAAGGAGGAGGGGAGCGTGAGATCCTATCTGTATTGCCAGAACAAGGACGGGCAATATGGGGCGGGCGTCTACAGCCCCCATTTCCATTTTGAGAAGGATAAATACTATGCGGTATCACTACACGTTAAACTGAATGAAGATCCGGCGAAGAGCGACGGCTTCGCTCATATCTATATAGATGGGAAGCGCATCATTCAGCATGATGAGGTTCGTTTTCGTGGGGAAGACGGAGAAGAAACTTTAATCAGTAACTTTATTTTCAGCACCTTTCATGGGGGTCATGAACCGCATTGGGCGCCGAGAAACTCCGATGGTAAATATGCGGACGTGCATGCTTATTTTGATAACATTGCGGTCTTTCGTGGAAAGCGGATTCGGAGTAAGCTGGGAGAATAAGGATACTAGCTTGAGGCTGCGCGATTCTCATCTTTGCTTGTCGGATTCTAGAAACTGCTCGAAGTCCTCCAGGAATGGATCACCTGAATCCCTAAGTTTATGCAGCATCTTTTGCCTGAAAGCTGACTGTTTCGTTAAGGAGCCTGCATAGTCTAACAGATTGTTCAGGGCATCGGGATCTTTTTGATAGTCGTACATTTCTTCTTTGGTTCTGTGATAAAAGAAATGTAGGCGTTCGCTGATGGAAGGGTCGTTTTTGGCGGCCTCTTCAAAACCTTTCAGCGCTAACCCTCCTGAGTATTTTCCGTTGTAGAACTGGTGTTTTCCATCTGCCCATTTGTTATAAATATAGATATACTGGTCTCCTATAATAGACCTCATTTCGAATCCCATATCTCCTTTGCTATTTATGGTGGCAAAAACAGAATCGTGATGACTCTGATCAGGATTCGCGAACAGGGGGTTGAGCGGCTTTCCTGGAAGAGGGTAGGGGACAATACTTGTGGTTGCTTCAAGGATGGTTGGCAGAAGATCGATTGTTGAGACTAGACGGTCGCTGCTCGTGTTTGGAATAGTATGTCCGTTCCAATAAACAATCAGTGGGGTTTTGACACTTGAAACATAGACATTGGATTTTGCAAAAGGCCAATGGATGCCATTGTCGGATAGGAAAATGACAAGGGTGTTGTCGAGTACCTGATTACGTTCCAGGGTTTCAATAATTTTTCCAACAAATTGGTCGGCGCGGTGAGAAGAATTGATGTAATAGCGAAACTCTTCTCGCACCCATTCATGATCTGGAACAAAGTGAGGTGCTTCCACATTGTTCTCACTATAAGCCTGCACCTTGGGTGGGAGAATAAACTCGGGCTTTACTTTGAGTTTCCTGATTTCGTCCTTAAATCGTTTTTCGAGGGACTTCTTTTCTCCCGGAGCTCCCGCAAAAGGCCGGTGAGGATCGTGAGTATTGACTGAGATGAAGAAGGGGCGCTGTTCCTTGTTTGCCGTTTTAATAAATGTATCCACATTCTGGGCA
>CALGUT010000415.1 GCA_937920335.1 uncultured Opitutales bacterium | reverse complement strand
ATCCATTCATAGAGTACAAGCTTTTTCTTTGAGGAATTTAAAAACACTCCCTAGCATTAATTGTCGAAACAGAGATTCCGAAATGTGCTAAGCTTAATCAATCGGCAAATTCTTGGATGCATGGGTACCAGTGGCAGGTCGTGTGGCTGCTTGTGAAGCTAGAATTCTGCTGAGGCCCTATAAACACTCGTTTTATTGGTGATATCTAGATCGCTTGATGCATTTCGAATCACGCGAACCAAGGGTAAATGTAAAAAGGGATTAACGAGAGGTCTTCGGACTTACCAGAAAGCCCGTAAAACCCCGAAATTTCAGCATTTCATGGGTAAAAGAAGCTTAAAATGGGGTAAACGTATCGCTATCAAATTACCTCCCGTAGTGAGGTCTTGGATAACCGGCGACTCTACCGTGTTTCAATTAATTCAACGAACGCAGGTTCAACAATACTTAGGTATGACAAAATCAATTTACCGAATTACCAAGAAATTCAGCACTAGACTGGGAGGACTACTGTTGGTGGGTTTCCTGCTAACTGCTGCACAGGTCTCGGGCGATACCCTTTCATTCAACAGCGGAGGGGATTTCGAAGGACAATTTACTCAAAGCGTCGGATCGGAAGATAATCAGTTCATAGAGGCACCTTCAATAGGTGTGCAGGGAAGTCGCGCGATTCAGCGATCTGCCAGCGGCACTGAAACCATTGTTTACGTGAGTAATGAATCACTAGGTGGTTTACTAAACTCTGCGACCGTATCTCTGAAATTTAAGTATACCACCAACTCAACAGGGAAAGATGGTGTCCCGTTGTTCTTTGGACTTACCACAAATTCCGAATTTCCGGGGTTTGATACTAATAGTGTAGGCGATGACTTTTTGGGAGTGGAGCTCAATCAGTTGATCATGGGTTCGAATGAGTCGAAATTATCCATTTTCAACGGTATCAATGGATCCACGGTTAATGAAGCGGATTCCGCCTTTGAAAACCTAGCTCCAGGATGGTATGAACTTGAGGTGTCCTTCGAGAAGATTGATGGAGCATTCGATTTGTCGGTCGTCATGCACGCTCTTTCAGACAATGGAGCTAGCCGAGCTGCGGAGAACGTTATAACCGCTGCAGTTTCAAGTTTGACGAACCCGGATCTTCTAAATTCAGGTGCGTTACATTTTTACTTTGGCGGAACGGATTCGCTTAATCGGGGAATCGAAGTGTTAGACGAAATCGTGTATTCTGGAATAGGAGATACCGTTGACCTTTCGGCTCCTAGCGCACTGCTTGCTACCGTAATTTCCGATAGTCAAATCGATCTTACCTGGTCAGACAATTCGAGCGCTGAGACTAACTTTCGTGTAGAAAGAAAAACCGGTAATGGTAGTTGGATTATAGCTAAAACATTACCAGCAGGAACGACTAGTTATTCCGATGTTTCATTGTTGGGAGAAACTACCTACTCCTACCGAGTATTCGCATTGGCAAACGGAGTGATTTCCAAATCCAGCAACCAGGTTTCAGCTAGAACAGGTTCTCTTACGCCCTTCATTCCTGCAGACCTAATAGCGTCGGCGTTTTCCATGACAGAAGTTCGTCTTACTTGGACAGATACATCTAATAACGAGACTTGGTTTAGAATCGAGAGAAAGACCGGAAATGGATCCTATCAGCTGGTTGATGATATTGTCGGAAACTTAGAGAGCTTATCAGATACCGGGCTCGCTGCCAATACGACTTACACATATCGAATTCGGTCTGGTAATGCTGCCGGCTTATCTCCGTCGAGTAATGTAGCAACAGTTACTACTCCTGGTGTTCCGGTTCCGGTAGCGCCTTCGAATATGAGGTTAACGAGTGTCAGTGTAACGCAGGTCGCCTTTGCTTGGAATGACAATTCGAATGATGAACAAGGATTCCGGGTAGGGAGAAAGACAGGATCAGGTGCTTTTGAATTGATTGCTGAATTGCCGGCTGGAAGTACCGCTTATAGTGATACGGATGTATCTGAATTGGGTGATTATGTGTACCATGTTTATGGATATAGTGAAAGCGGTCAGTCCGCATTCTCGAATCCTATTGAAATCAAACTTCCATTTTTAGCACTTAACAATCTTACCGCTCAAGCGGTTTCAACTTCTCAGGTTGATTTGTCTTGGAATGACAATTCACAGGTTGAGACTGGATACAGGATTGAGAGAAAATCGGGCAACTCTTCTTTTATCACTCTAGTGAATGTAGGTAACGATATTACTTCTTTCTCGGATAGGACTGTAAGCCCCTCAACCGCTTATACATATCGAGTCGTTGGGATTAGTTTCTTCGAGTTCTCAGATTACACGAATGAAGCGTCAGCAGCTACTCCTGCCTTATTGCCTTCCGCAGCTCCTAGTGAACTTGCGATGGTTAACATGGGAATCGATCATGTGATTTTGAACTGGAATGACAACAGTGGCGACGAGCTTGGTTTCCGGATAGAACGAAAAACTGGGAGCGGATCGTTCGAAACGTTGAAGGAGTTGGGCCCTGAAACTACGGTTTTCGGTGACTATGATGTTACTGAGTTGGGCTCTTATGTTTATCGCGTCGTTAGTTACAATGCTGCTGGTGGATCCAATCCATCCAATGAGATCGCCGTTCAGATGGATTTTATTGCTCCAACGAAACTAACAGCGCTAGCCGTTTCAAGTGAACAGGTTGAACTTAATTGGTCAGATAACTCCGGTGTGGAAACTGGTTACTTAGTGGAGCGCAAGGCCGGAGAAGGTGATTTTGAGGAGTTAGTCACTTTAGATGCAGGATCTGTTGATTTTACCGATACAGAAGTGGCGCCACTTTCAACCTACGTATACCGTGTTACGGCGTTAAACGGCAGCCTGCGTTCTAATCCGTCAAATGATTCAAGTGCGAATACTCCGAATGTGCCTTCGCCTGGTTCACCCAGTAATCTTCTGGCAAACCTTATCGACAGTAAGCATATTGCACTCACCTGGACTGATAATTCATTGAATGAGTTAGGATTTCGCCTTGAACGAAAAGTTGGGAATGGTGATTGGAGCAATTTTGTCCAACTTCCTGGGAATACGACGAGTTTTCAAGATCTGCAGGTCGCTGAATTGGAGACATTTCATTACCGTATCGTATCCTTTAACGACGGAGGGATCTCTACGGCTAGCAATGAAGCGATGGTTGTGTTTCCATTCATAGCACCGTCTGGACTTACCGTGCAATCAGTCAGTAGTTCAGAAGTAGATCTTACATGGAACGATAATTCACTGGTAGAGACGGGTTACAGGATTGAGAGAAAGTCTGATGATGGGCCGTTTCAGACATTGGCTACTACTGAATCTGGAATCGCTGCTTACGTGGATAGCAGCGCAACTTTGGGAGTGAATTATACTTATCGAATAATGGGTGAGTATGTCGGTGGTCTGTCTGCTCCCAGTAATGAGGTTTCTGCTGCTATTTCTGCGAATGAAGCGAAACCAAATGCTCCTACGGGATTTAGTGTGAATGCCGTGGATTATGATCAAATACACCTTACCTGGAACGATAA
>CALGUT010000414.1 GCA_937920335.1 uncultured Opitutales bacterium | reverse complement strand
ATCTCTCGGACAAAACGACTGATGAGATTGAGTATGCCCTGACGATGATCGGATTCGAGGTAGAAGGTATTAAGAATACCGGTCTACCAGATCTTCCCAAAGTCGTCGTGGGCGAAGTCCTTGCCCGCGAGCAGCACCCGGACGCAGATCGCCTCGGCGTTTGTGAAGTAAACGTAGGTGAAGATGAACCAATCCAGATTGTGTGCGGTGCCACCAATTATAAAGTGGGGGATCGTGTGCCGGTAGCTATGGTGGGGGCACGTTTACCCGGGGACTTTAAGATCAAGGCGTCCAAGCTTAGAGGCGTGAAATCCTTTGGCATGATGTGCAGTCCCCGTGAGCTGGGCTTGGGAGACGACCACGATGGCCTGATGATTCTCGATGAGAATCCAGAGATTGGTAAACCGATCAACGAGGTCTTCACTAATTCAGATACCGTTTTTGATATTGAGGTGACTCCTAACCGTCCGGACTGTTTAAGTCATGTAGGGATCGGTCGTGAGTTGGCAGCTTACTTCGGGAAACCGCTTAGCTATCCGATTCTTGAAACCGACTTTGATGGAGTGCGTAAGACGGGCGAACCTGGGTTGATCGATTCGGTTGAGGTTTTGTCTCCCGAAGATTGTCCTAATTACTATGCACACAGTATTAAGGGTGTGAAAATCGGACCCAGTCCTGATTGGTTAAAGCGATACCTTGAAGCTGTTGACCAGCGCCCGATCAACAACGTGGTTGATATCACCAATTTCGTCTTACTTGAGTTTGGCCAGCCGTTGCATGCTTTCGATGCCGGGAAGATTGGTGGGAGTAGGATCCTTGTACGCAAGGCTTCCGAAGGAGAGAAGATCGTAACTTTGGATGACAAGGAACGCGTGTTGAAGTCAGACATGCTTGTGATTGCTGATGCTGAAAAACCGTTGGTAGTTGCGGGTGTCATGGGATCCGTAGATGCGGAGGTGGATGATAATACCGTGGATGTCGTGTTAGAGTCCGCCTATTTTAATCCGTCAGGAATTCGAAAGACTGGTAGAATCTTGGGACTATCTTCAGACAGCTCCTACCGATTTGAACGTGGCGTAGATCCTAAGGGCGCCCACTTTGCGGCGCTGAGAGCAATTGATTTAATTTTAGACATTGCAGGCGGTGAATTAGTCGGCCCCGTTATTCAAGAAGGATCAGAGCCGAATACGGAGTCGGAGATTGCGCTGAACCCGCAGTATATAAGAGACGTCGCGGGGTTCGAGATTTCTGATGACAGAATTCGCGAGATCTTTGAGTCCTTGGAGTGCAAGGTATCGGAATCCGGTGACGAATGGATCGTGGGAGTACCTAGTTGGAGAGAAGATCTCTATCGGCCTGCTGATTTAACCGAGGAAGCGATTCGCATGAATGGGACGGACCAGATACCGGATGCTCCGGTCACTGTTGCCGGATTGATTCAGGAGGATGCGAGCACTGCGACACTGAACGAACGTTTTTCAACCTATCTGGCTGGACAGCATTTTCAGGAGTGCGTGCATTACAGTCTGCGGTCAGGTGAGGAATCAAAAAAGTGGTTCAACCACTTAAATCTGGATGCGCTCAAATTGGCAAATCCGTTTACTTCTGATCAAACCCATCTTCGAATATCATTGCTCCCCGGGTTACTTGATACTTTGAAGCTCAATTTCGCTCGTAAGACGGGTATGAAACGAGCGTTTGAGGTCGGTAAAGTGTTTCAGGAACACGACGGTGAGATGCTAGAGTTGGTTTCTGTCGGTTTTGCTATATTCCAACCGGATAGAGAGTCATCTTGGAAGGTCCGAGAGTCTTCGGATTTTTATACGGTCAAAAATATCCTTAACGTGTTGGGGGGGCTAGCGAATATCAACCTGGAGGGTGTCGGCTACCAACGTAATGGTGAGAACATCTCGATTTGGCAGGCTGATCATTCAGCCACTGTCGGAACCATTGCTGATCATGGATTTGAAGCTCAGCTAGGAATGCTGAATGTGAATCTGGTAAAGGATTGGGATTTAGACGGAACCGTACTCGCAGGTAGCATTAGCATCTTACCGGAAAAGGTGAACGTCGGCCGCGATATCGTTCAGTTCAAACCGTTCAGTCAGTTTCCACCCACCGAGAAGGATTTGGCGTTGGTTGTCGATGAGTCATTGCTTGCCGAAACGGTACGTCGGGATCTACACAAAATCGCGAAGCGCGCAGTGAATAACCGATACGTTTTGGAGTCGATCAGTATATTTGACGTTTATGCCGGTGAAGGACTGTCGGATGGGAAGAAGAGTTTGGCTTTCAATATGAAGTTCAGATCCAATGACCGAACGCTTACTGACAAAGAAGTGGGCGAGGTATTTAGCACCATTCAAAAAGAGATCGAATCATCAACCCCTTACCAGGTAAGGACGTAATATGAGTAGCAAAAAGGCTATCGATATCGATTACGTGGCGAATCTCGCCCGGATAGAATTATCAGATCAGGAACGCGAACGTTACGCTTCACAATTGGAAGGAATCTTGGGGTATTTCGAGCAGCTGAATCAGGTGGACGTCAGTGGCGTGGAACCCATGGCTCATGCATTTCAAGTTGAAAACGTACTTCGAGAAGATGAAGCAGTAGAAGGTTTTGAACCCGAAGTGGCCGTTCAACATGCAGCGGCAAAGCGAAACAACATGGTCCAGGTTCCCAAAGTCATAGATGGCTGACCCAAAAGTTCGGATACGAAATGGCAGATGATCTTCATTTAAAGACCCTGAACGAGCTTCAACTGGCATTGGGCTCCGGTGACCTGTCGTCGG
>CALGUT010000413.1 GCA_937920335.1 uncultured Opitutales bacterium | reverse complement strand
GTCTTTCCACCTCTGATCGTTCTCTCTTTGGCGTTTGGTATTTGTTACTGGCTTTATTGGTCTCAACCGGAACCGCGTAAGTTTCCACAAAGGCAAGTTATTCCTGAAGTGCAGGTCAACGTCTTGAGGCCTCAGTCTTATCAAGTCTGGTTATCGTCTCAGGGGACTGTTCAGGCAAGGACTTCGAGCACACTCGTCTCACAAGTGAGGGGCGAGGTTATCTGGGTTTCTCGGTCGTTTCGTGCAGGTGGGTTTTTTGAAGAAGGGGAAGTGCTTCTGGAGATTGATCCTCGGGATTACAGCATGGAAGTAACAGTAGCCGAAGCAGGGTTGGCTCAAGCTGAGTTTCGTTTGTCAGAAGAGCAGGCCAATGCAACGCAGGCTATTTCCGACTGGAAGCGCTTGCAGCCTGATAGTGAGCCCAATGATCTTGTGATGCGGAAGCCGCAGCTCCGTCAGGCGCAAGCGAATGTAGAGTCCGCTCGGGCTCGAGTTGAGATTGCGAAATTGAATTTGGAGAGGACCAAAATATCGGTTCCGTATGCAGGGCGTTTGCTGTCTAACAATGTGGATGTCGGCCAGTTTGTTTCACCGGGTAATATGCTGGGTGAAATTTACGCAGTCGACTACGCTGAGATTCGCCTTCCGTTGAGCGAACGGCAGTTTGCGTTTATTGACCTGGAAGAGTCCTATCGCGGTGAAGACGTAGAAAGGACGGATGGAGCTGAAGTCTTTTTAACCTGGTCTGTTGGTAATGAATCCCATGAGTGGAAAGGGCGAATCGTGCGAGCGGAGGGTGCTCTGGACGCCCGCTCCCGACAGCTGTTTATAGTAGCGCAGGTTGATAATCCCTATGGGAAGCAGGCCGACGGAAAGCCACCATTAAAAGTAGGTTCTTTTGTACAAGCCAGTATTCGGGGAATGCTGTTGGAGGATATGTTTGTCATCCCTCGTAAGTTGTATCGGAAAAACGAGTATGTATTGGTGGTTGATGAAGAGAACAAGCTGCGCCGCCGGCAAATCACGGTGGAATGGGGAGATGAAGAAAACCTCGTTGTAAGTGGGGGCTTGGAAACTGGAGAGCGTATTTGCCTGACTCCGATGAATTTCCCTGTAGACGGTATGACGGTGGCCATCGTAGAAGAAGATGGAGTGCCAGTAGTGAGAAAAGAAGAACCCAAGCGCGGGGGCTATGGCTCAGGAAGCTAAGGCCGCAACTGTTCTGAATCTCAATCGGATTTTCTATGCATAAACTCATCGAATGGTTTACGAAAAACGGGGTAGCCGCCAATATTCTTATGGTAGCCATCCTGCTCACTGGAGGTTACATGGCAGTCAAAAAGGTGGTTCTGCGAGAATGGCCTGACTATCCATCTAGAACTATCAGTATTTCTGTTCCCTACCGCGGGTCTACTCCAGCGGAGTCCGAAGAATCGATCGTTATGCGTATCGAAGAGGCAGTGTTCGATGTACCCGGTATTAAGGAGATGACGGGGAGTGCGCGCGAAGGTTCGGGAAGCGTGAGTCTCGAGATTGAGGATGGTTATGATTTGAGTGAGGTGCTCGATCAGGTTCGAGATCGAGTCGATGGGATAAATACATTCCCTGTCGATGCGGAACGACCGCGTGTTAATTTGCAGAGTTACACGGCGATTGAACGCCTGATGGCGGTGGTGATTTCTGGTGACTTAGAGGAACGTGATCTAAAACGATTAGGTGAAATGGTCAGGGATGAGATTTCGAACCTACCAAATATCACAATGGTTCAGTTGAAGGTAGCTCGACCCTATGAGATCAGCATTGAAGTATCGGAGGAGAATTTAAAACGCTACGGCCTTAGCTTTGACCAGATTGTCAACGCAGTGAGGCGCTCATCGGTCAACTTGTCGGCTGGTAGTATAAAAACCACTGGAGGAGATATTCTGCTTCGGACAACTAATCAGGCGTATAATTTTGACGACTTCTCAAAGATCGTGGTCTTTACCCGAGCTGACGGAACCCGTTTAACGCTTTCAGATGTAGCGAAAGTGAATGACGGCTTCGACGAGACACCCCTCATCTCGAATTACAACGGTGAGCGGTGTGTCGTGTTAGATGTATTTCGAGCGGGAGATCAAAACCTGATTGTTCTCGCGGATGAGGTGAAGGCTTACTTGGAGGAGGCGAGACTTAAGATGCCCGAAGGGGTGAGTCTTGAATATTGGAGTGACGATTCTGAACGAGTGAAAGCCCGTCTCTCAACTCTGGGAGGGAGCGCGATTTTTGGGTTCATTCTTGTGTTGGTCGTTCTCTCGCTTTTCTTGAGACCGAGCTTGGGGAT
>CALGUT010000412.1 GCA_937920335.1 uncultured Opitutales bacterium | reverse complement strand
ATGAAGTCGGGTTAGCGTATACGCTTCCCCAACCTGTCCCATTCTGCCGACGGTAGATCTTTTGACTCGTTATGATGTAACTCCCACTCGTAGGTGCAGTCCAATTGAGCACGATTCGAGCTGGTGTCTCACTTACGCTGGCCGTTAGCGGTATGGTTTGGTCCTGGATATCTTGCCCAGATACCATCAACTGCGGGAAGGATAGTATCAAGCACAGTGCGCCACATAACGATTTCAATTTTGAACCACGCAGCAGCACCGTAAAACTTGCTTCCACAAGTGATACTAAGGCTGTTTTCCTTGAAATCCTGATACCCGCAATTATCATCGACTAATCAAAAGCTTGGCACGAAATACTCGGCGTAAGCCAGGCATTTTTCATCGCCGTTTAAGCTTACCAATTTACGACTGATAAGATCCAAAAAACGAATACTGGGATGCCTTTTCAATATTTCTAACTCCAAACTCATTTAATCTACTTCTTGAATCCCTGAATTAAGCCGAAGATTTGATCAAGGCACAAAGGATCTCTAAGGGCATGCAGACTATACCAAACCCAGTTCAGACGCTTTTTTTACAGCTTCAGTACACACCACTGTCATTCAATCACCCCATGGCACAGCCAGCAGAATTGGTGACAAATCTCTTTTTCGAGAAGGTCGCAACCTGAATTGATACCGGTGAAGCGAGTCGTATACCGGAAGTTTCATCACTCCAGAATGTGAATATCGCTGGACTTTTTCATACCACTGGAACGACCAACAGAGACTTCAAAGAAACCAGGCTCCTTCAGCCGGGCATCCAGACTGATTCCCTGCTGCTCAGCGAATGCCGCCACGACCGAGAGCCCCAGGCCGCGATGCTCCGTACTGGATCGTGCGCTGTCTTTTCTCCAAAAACGATCAAACAATTTCTCCAGGTCACCTGCTTCGAGATCATGACAAGTGTTTCTAAAGATCAGGCAATTTTCCCCTTCATCGAACCGGATTGTAAACGAACCTCCTTCCGGGGTATAAGCGACCGCATTCTGCATCAGATTGTCTATCATCCGTTCAAAAAGCGTCCGATCAACCGACCAAACGATACTAGACAGGTCTGCGAATTCTGACTCAATTCGTTTCTCATTCGCTCGACCAGAATGCCGACTCCAGATTTGAGATACCACCTCACTCAATGACAACGCTTCAATGTAAAGATCGATATGCCCACTGTCAGCACGGCTCAGGTCAAGAAGCTGCGCAACCGTACGCTGCATCTCTTCGGAAATATCGCGAATCGCTTCGTAGTCGCTACTGGATTCTCCATCCTTCCACTTTAACCCGACCTCGGCGATATTGAGCATCGCCGCAATCGGAGTGCGCAATTCATGGGACACATCCGAGCTAAACTGACGCTCTCGTTCAAAAGACTTCTTTAACCGAGAAAAGAGCTCGTTCAACTGACTTGCTATAGGCTTCAATTCTGAAGGTAGTCTACTCACTTCAAAATGCGTCTCCAAAGTATCGATATCTACTGTTCCCATCCGCCCAGCAAGACTCCGAAGCGGAGCCAATCCACTGTTGAGTACCAGTAAAACAAATAATGGCGAGAGTACCAGAGTTGATGCAGCTCCTAATAGCAGGAGATCTCTCAGCCGAATGAGTGACGATTCGACTTCATCAAGATCCGCAGCTACGACGAGTATAAGCTTAAAACCTTCATTGTAATCAGCAGCCCGATTTCCGCGCACTCGCGGCTCATAATGAATACCGATCGCCCGGCCCTTTAGACCATTCGGCAATTCGAGATTCCAGTATTTGGGCTTACGTTCTTTACCATATTTCTGTGGTAAGCCTACCTCTCCCAAGGATTCGGAACGCTTAACTATATCGCCGTCACCTTTCCAGATCTGGTAAAAAGTACGACGCTGATTTCCACTAAATTCCTCTAGAAAACGATCTGAAAAATACACCTCCACATTCTCGTTCTCTTTTTGATATGTGGAAGTCATGATCGAATAAGCCTGTAACTGTAACCGTCGATCATACCTTTCCATGAGATCTTTGTGGGCGAAATAGTAAATACCAATTCCACTGATTCCAAAAATCGCTGCGATACTTAGCATGGTCAAAAGGATCAATCTGAACCTTATCGAAAGCATAGCCTAGTCGATAAACACGTATCCCATCCCCACACGAGTCTCAATTGGATTCCCGCTACCCGCATCGGACAACTTTTTCCTTAGCGATGAGATGGCAGACTCAATCGTATTGCTTCTTACCTCGTCAGTATCTCCATAAATCTTAGCCTCGATTTCCATTCGGGAGACTACTTCACCACGCCTCATGGCCAAGTATTCCAGAATTCGATACTCACGCGGTTTCAAAGGAACAATACTTCCTGCCTGCCGGACCTGTTTCAAAGAAAGATCAATTTGCAATTGCTCCGCCTCAATTACGGTTTGCCGGATTCCGTAGCAGCGGCGGCAGAGTGCCTCGACACGGGCTTCCAGTTCCTCCATGGCAAACGGCTTAACGAGGTAATCGTCTGCGCCGGTCTTCAGCCCGCTCACCTTGTCTTCCAACGTATCCTTGGCAGTGAGCATGAGTGCGAGCGAGCCGCCTCCTTTTTGCCGGTAGCGCTCCAAAAGTCGCAGGCCATTCACCTTCGGTAGCATCACATCGAGAATCAAGAGGTCGTAGTCACCCGTCTCAGCCATCCACAATCCTTCTTCCCCATCACCGGCCACATCCACGGCATACCCCCCTTTGCGAAGCCCCATAGCAATGGATTCACGGAGGTATTTCATGTCTTCGACCAGTAGCAGTTTCATTAATTAATGGGTCCAGATTTTAACCTCATCCATGGCCTAACCTTAAAAAAAGTCGAGCTTCAGGCCCACTTTCGATCACTTTTTTCCATTTGGTAAGGTCCCGGTAAGGTGACAATTGTTAAAGTATACCTCAACAAAGGACCCGTCCATCTGTGAAAAACGTAGTCACATCCCTCTTAGCAGTAGCCGCATTGGTAGTATCAATCGCGGCTCTCTTAATTTCTATGCCTCAGACCCCAGAGGATGCATCTCGCACCACCTCTCAAGAACGCATTGAAGAGCTGGAACGCGAAATTGCTCACCTAAAAGGAACCGTGTATAACGCCTCCTTGGACGATAGTGGTATTTCGACACCTCCGGTTGAGCAAGCCGAAGTAGCAAGCATCACTGCATCCGAGCAGGAACGCCTTAACCATACCTTGGAAACCATGCGCTGGACAATGACCGTTCGGGGTATCATGCAACCAACCAAGGAACATCTAAAACGCGCGAACGAGATGATCTTCGACGACTCGGTATCGGCCAAACGCAAGCTGGTCGCCTTAAGAATCCTCCAAGGCTGTAACAAACGAACAGATGAAGTCGCACGGAAGATGATCGATGTATTCTATCAAACGAGTGATTTCGATATTCAGGCTGAAATCCTAAATCATCTGGATGACATGGACACGCCCGAGCTTGCCACGGTTTCTCTGGAAGCCTCTTCCTCCAGTCCCAACGCCCGCGTTCGCAAGGAGGCAATCGATACCTTATCTGCCTTTTTACCAGATCCCGAGCTTTTCAACTGGCTCAGACAAGTCGCCGCCTCTGATCCAGACAAAGACGTTAAACGAGAAGCTGAACGTCTGCTCAGAAAATTCGACACACTTGCCGCCAACTAATCCACTTTGATTACCCCATGCAATCTACCAGCCCAACCCATTGCACAAAACTATTTTCGATTAAGAATACTAGGTACTCCTCCCTTGTTGTTGTTAGAAGAGATATCGAACCCACATCTAAGGTCTTCCGGGCCAGGGTTCAGTTTGTAGTAGATCTGGAACTGCAGAGTTTATAATATTCATATGAATTCTGCCCTAAGAAATAGCTGGCCACTTTTTATAGTGGCCAGCTCCCCTTTCCTGATGTTGTTGACAGGATGTAGCACGACAGCCCACAAGCAGCGAGCTGACGACTCAGTTCTGAAAATCGTAACCGAGGTAGAGGCACAGATTTTTGGTGAAACATCAGACTTTTCAATAGAAACCACTTACACCGGTCGCGACCCCGACGACATTTTGGTCGAAGAAATCTTTGAAGATCGCGACTCAAAAAGCAGAAAAATCATTGGCATAGATGAAGCACTTGACCTTGCCGTGTCACAGAATCGCCAATACCAAAGCGAAAAGGAAACCCTTTACCTGAAAGCGCTCACGCTCACTGGTGAACGCTACGAATTCAGCCCAAAGTTCTTCGCAGGCTCTACCGGTTCGCGAAACCGGGACAGCGATGGAGAACGCACTGAATCCGCGGACAGCCAGGCTGGCGTCGGCTACTTACTCACCACTGGCGCGAACGTCAGTGTCAATATCGCCAATGATGTCCTTCGTTACCTTATCGGTGATCCGAGACGATCGGCTGCCTCAACTCTGAGCTTTAGTGTTTTTCAACCTCTTCTCCGGGGAGCAGGCAAAGAAGCCGCCGCTGAAAGACTCACGCAAGCAGAACGAAATGTCATATATGCGATTCGGGATTTCACGCACTTCCAGAGCGAGTTTTCTGCTGCCATCGTCATGGACTACTTTCGGCTTCTTCAACAGAAAGACACCATAATAAATGAATACAACAATTACCAGTCACGTATTGAAGCCACTCGTTATCTGAGAGCGCGATCTGTCGATCGGGAGAAAGCACTCGATGTGAACCAAGCTGAGCAAGCTGAACTTTCAGCCCGCAATCGCTATATCAATGCTATTGTCCGCTACAAGAACTCACTGGACCAATTCAAGATCACCCTTGGGCTGCCTCAAACCGTTGACCTTCAATTAAAGGATGAAGAGATGGCCTTACTACAAGATAAAGGACTCATTCTCTATTCTATTGATACCCTGTCTGCTTTTGAGGTTTCTGTGAATAATCGATTGCCTCTGCTAAACTCGATTGACGAATTCGAAGACGCCAAGCGCAAGGTTCGCGTGGCCGCCAATCGGCTCAAGATGGATCTGGGTATCTTCGCTACTGCCTCCATCGACAGTGAAGGACCCACTAATTACGATGAATTCGATTTCGACCAGGTAAGAAGCTCTGTAGGAATCCAACTCGATTTACCTATTGATAGACTGCGTGAAAGAAACACTTACCGCGCCTCCCTCATCCGCTTTGAAGCGGAACTTCGCGACCTTGGGTTAACCTTGGACGATCTCAGATCTCTCATCGACGAAAATCTACGCGAACTAGAACGCCTTCATCAAAACTTCCTTATCCAGACTAACGCCGTTGAATTGGCAGAAAAACAAGTCGCCGGGGCTCGACTATCTATCGAATCTGGCAACGCAATATACCGTGACCTCGAAGAAGCTCAGGATGATCTTATCGCCGCTCAAAATGCCCAAACAGCAGCTTTAGTGGACTACCTTGAATCGCGTTTACGCTTTTTATTCGAGCTCGGTATCTTGAAAACCGATACCAATCGCTTTTGGTTAACAGACGCCAGTAGAGTTTCTTTGAATTCTGGAATAGCCAATCCCCTAGGATCCTCTACTATTTCAGAAGATGGCGAAGTCATCACACCTCAACAATTATTCGGACAGTAATATGGAAGAAGAACAAACATCCACAACTCCCTCTCAGGCAGCGAAAGTGAAAGCGCTCGTCAATCAGGGCAAATCATTCCTCATTCCGTTCGCTAAACAAAGACCGATTCTTTCCAGCGCTATAGGAGTCGTTCTGTTAGTGATAATCCTTTCCTTCTTTCGAAGCGGCGGAGATTCGGATAACGAAATGGCCTACTACAAAGTAGACCGAGGAAACTTCCTGGTCTCCATCGTGGAAGGCGGTAATCTCCAAGCCGTTAATGAAGTAAACGTTCGCAATGAAGTGGATGGTACCTCTCGAATAATCTACATAATCCCAGAGGGCACCTACGTTGAAAAAGGGGAGCTCATCGTGGAACTGGATACTGAAGAAGCTGAAAAGGACCTCAATGAACACCTCGTTAGATACGAGGACGACAAAGCCGACTTTATTAAATCAGAAACCGATGTGATTATTACTCAAAGCACAGTCGAGAGTGAGATCCGCCAAGCCGAGCTTGAAGTACAGTTCGCAAAAATGGATCTGGAGAAATTCGAACAGATCGAAAAGGAACAAGAGATTCGAAATGCCCAGATCGAAATCATCACGGCCGAAGAATCCCTCAAGCTCGCTGAGGAACGACTCGATTGGTCTGAAAAACTCACTGAAGAAGGCTTTGAAACCAAGAGCAATCTCGATCGCGACAAACTGGCAGTCACCAATCAAACCCTAGGCCTCGAAAAAGCAGAAAGCGTTAAGCGTATGCTGAATGAGTACGACCTCACTAAAATGGAAGCGGAGTACCGTTCCATTCTCGAAGAGGCAGAAAAAGAACTGGAGAGAGTTAAGAAACAGGGTGAGAGCAAGATACTCATGGCAAAAACCTCACAGGAAATCGAGAAACGCAAACTTAGTATGAGTGAGGTCAAACTGGCTCAAATGCATAAACAAATGGCTGCAACCAAAATATTTGCACCGCAAGCAGGACTCATCACTTATGCTGTTTCAAGCCGCTACAGCAACGAATCCGTCATCGAAGAAGGCGCCACCATTCGCCAAAGACAATCTATCGTAAAAATCCCCGATACTTCTTCAATGAAAGTAGGCATTAAGGTCCATGAATCGCACGTCAATCAGATCCAGGTAGGTCAAAAGGCATTCATTGTTCTGGACTCCCTGCCCGATGAACGATTCGCAGGTGTAGTATCAAAGATTGCGATACTTCCTGATCCCGCAAATCGCTATGGGAACGCCAATCTTAAAGTCTACTCCACTGAGGTCTTAATCGAAGACAAGCTCCCCGACATCAAACCAGGAGCTTCTGCTCGCGCAGAAATAATTATTACGAATCTGGAAGATGTCATAAAAGTTCCGATACAATGCGTGACCACCGTAAACGGCAAACAAGTCTGCTACGTTAAAACTCTGGGTGGCGATAAGGCAGTCGAGGTAGAAATCGGACTCTTCAACAACAAATTTATCGAGATCAAGTCCGGCCTCGAAAGAGGTGATCGCATCATGCTGGCTCCTCCGATCGATAGCGGTATTGACCTAAGCGGTGCTTTAATTAGCGAAGATGAAGAAGTGGATGTTAGGCCCGTAAAGAAGCCTGCAAAACCAGATACTGACAAGTCTACCCGCCCCGTGGATGCGGAAAAGTCCCTGAGTCTTCAATAGGCTGATCCGTTCCTGAACCGCCCTACGCCTTCGAATGTTAGCCCCCAACAAAACCATCATCGATATCCGAAACATAGAAAAAGTGTTTCAAGTTGGTGAAATTGAGGTCAGGGCTTTAAGAGGTGTAGATCTTGCCATTGAAGAAGGTTCTTATGTAGCCATTATGGGTCCATCAGGTTCCGGGAAATCAACTATGCTGAACATCCTCGGGTGCCTGGATCGTCCTACTTCTGGAACCTATCTACTCGGGGGAGAAGACGTTTCCAAAATGGATGACGATACCTTATCAGCAGTACGAGGAAAACGCCTCGGTTTCATATTCCAATCCTACAATCTGATTGCTCAGCTAACCGTCATAGAGAATATCCAGGTCCCTCTCATTTATCAAGGTATCAATCTGAAGGAGTACGAACAAAAGTGCATCGATTTAGCAGAACTTGTTGGACTCAGTGAACGTCTGGATCACCGCCCTACCCAACTCTCCGGAGGTCAGCAACAACGAGTAGCAATCGCACGCTCACTGGTGAACGACCCGCTGATGATTCTGGCCGACGAACCCACTGGAAACCTCGACTCAAAGACAGGTGTCGAAGTTCTTGAACTCATCGACAAGCTCAACTCCGAGGGAAAAACGATCGTCATGGTCACTCACGACGAGGACATCGCCCACAGAGCTGACCGGGTGATCCGGATGAAAGACGGTCGCATCGACGTTGATGAAAACCGGAGGCAATCACCCTAGAATAATCTGCACTCTCAATTTTTAGATTCTAATTCATCCGTTTTCACTTTTCCCGATGTTTCAGCCCAGCATAACCCAGCACCAGCTCCTCAATACCGTAAAGCTCGGTATCAAGAGCCTGCTACTGCACAAACTGCGATCAGGCCTCACCATGCTGGGCATGATATTTGGAGTCTGCTCGGTTATAGCGATGTTGGCAATCGGAGAAGGTGCATCTTACGAGGCTCAGGAACGAATTAAGCGCCTCGGATCGACCAATATCATCATAAACAGCGTGAAGCCTCCGGAAGCGCAGGACAATAACTCAGGTAGTCAGAGCTTTGGTATCGAATACGGACTGACCTACGACGATGCAGCTAGACTTCAGTTTACGATTCCTAATGTAGCAACGGTTCTACCGATGCGCATCATTCGAGAAAATGTAACTTTCGGGCGCAACCAGGAACCCTCTCAGGTAATAGGAACACTACCCTCCTACCCAAGTATGCGGGGCATGGAACTCGTCGCTGGACGCTTCCTCTCCATGATCGACCAAAAGCATCAACGCAATGTGTGCGTCTTAACACTCGGACTAGCCCAAAGGCTTTTTCCCTATCAATCTCCGCTTGAATCCACCGTACGGGTGCAAGACGTCTACTATCAAGTCGTGGGAATCATAAGAGAAACCGGTACTGCTGAACAACGCCCTCAAATGGGAGAAATGGAAGGCGAACCCCTGGACAACAATATTTATATTCCGCTCTCCACCGCCAAATCACGGTTTGGAGAAACCCTGATACGCCGAAACGCCGGCAGTTTTAGCGCTGAAACCGTCGAGCTTCACCAGATCATCGTGAAAATGAGTAGCACTCAAGCGGTCGTAAACGCAGAACGTCAAATCAACAGCCTCCTCAAACGCTTTCACAATAAAATCGACTTTGAACTTATCGTCCCTTTGCAGCTCCTCCGAGAAGCGGAAGCCACTAAGCGCATGTTCAATATTGTCCTTGGGTCGATTGCCGCGATCTCACTGCTTGTCGGCGGTATCGGCATTATGAATATCATGCTGGCCACTGTTACTGAACGCACCCGAGAGATCGGCGTGCGCCGAGCTCTTGGAGCTAAGAAGAAAGATATCGTAACCCAATTTCTTATCGAAACAGTCGTACTATCCATCGGGGGCGGACTCATTGGTGTATTCCTTGGCGTCTTGGTTCCGCTACTCGTTTCGGCTTCGACTGATATGGTCACAATCATTACTCCCTGGTCGGTGGGACTGGCGTTTGGTATTTCTGGACTTACTGGTATCGCCTTTGGCATATACCCAGCCTCCCAGGCTGCGGAATTGGACCCGATCGAGGCCTTGCGCCACGAGTAAACAGAACTCTCTTGCGAAATAATCGTTATTAAAAGAAACTCTGTCTTTAACTCGATAGACGCCAGTACGATTCTCCACACTGGGTATTTTTTCCGTCGCAGGATCGTATAAAAAATGCAACTACGAGCAACAGAAATGAAAGACGGCCTAACAGGTTACATTTGCTAGTTAGCATTGTATGAATCACCAGCAAGACCCTCTAACCAACCGAGGGGAGTCAGGAGCGAATTATGACAACAAGCTGTCCCCTCGAACTCCAGAGCCCCAAAAAATAAAAACTCAACCTCCATGAATTCGGAGGTGAGCTTTTCCTGAATTTCTGAGTGGAGGCCTGGATCAAAAAAAGTCAGCCTTTCGAATCATGAACATTCTTCTTATAACCAGCGACCAACAAAGGTGGGACTGCCTGGGTCGGCTGAACCCCGAGATTCAAACCCCAAATCTCGACCGTCTCGCTGACCGTGGAGTGCTCTATGAGCGAGCCTACACCGTCAACCCGGTATGCACCCCATCCCGGTGTTCAATCATTACCAGTGAGTATCCCTCTAGGCACGGCTGCTTTCATGTAGGCACCTCTCTTCCTGAAGAATATGGACCCACTGTAGCGCATCGCTTTTCTGATGCTGGCTACTCGACAAACTTGATTGGTAAAGCGCACTTTCAGGCCTGCAAAGATCCAGCGAGTATCGAGTCAGCCCCCAAGGTTCATGATTTGGACCATTTTGATAACTGGGTTGGGCCCTACTTCGGATTCGACCATGCCGAACTGGTCATTGGGCATACCTCTGAACCTCACGCCTCAGGAATGCATTACGGAGCCTGGCTGCGAAAGCAGGGTATTGATCTGACCCGTTTTTTCGATATTCACGACTACGATCATTTTGGCCCCTGGTCACTTCCAGAACCGCTACATGGCTCAGCCTGGGTGGCCGATCGTTCGATCGCAGCTATCGATCAGGCGCACAAGGATGGAAAACCATTTTTTCTCTGGTCCAGCTTTCAGGATCCGCACAACCCCTACGTCACCCCGGAACCTTGGGCATCGATGTATGCCCCCTCAAACCTATCCGAGCCGATCGGAAAACCTCAGCTCGACTCCTTGCCAGATTTTTATCGCAGCCTCGCTTGCGGCGATTTTTATGGCAACGATCCTCAGCTTCAGTACAAAGCGTGGGGAGACGTAAAGGTCCGACCTGAACTTGGCCCCTCAGATATTCTTTCCCTTAGAGCGGTCTATTATGGAATGGTAAGCCTCATGGATCACCACATCGGACGTATTCTGGATCGACTCGAAGCGGACGGAACGATTGATGAGACACTGATCGTATTTACATCCGATCACGGCGATTACCTAGGAGATCATGGCTTATGGGGCAAGGGCCTTCCAGCCTACGAAAGCGCGCAGCGCGTGCCTTTTATAGTTGCTCATCCAGAAGCCGTGGAACGGGGACGGAAGAGTCAGGCGCTTCAATCGCTCGTAGATATAGGGTCGACCTTCCTAGATATTGCTGGACTCGATCCAATAAGCCGGAGCCAGGCGGTGCTACAAACTCAGGCGTGGACCAACCCTTTAACCGAGATCCGGGATCATTGCCTCGTCGAATTTCGCCCAGCCCAGGGGCCCTACAAACAGCGGACTTTCATCGAGTCACAATATAAACTCGTGCTCTACGACACTCGCGAATACGGGGAACTGTATGACCTGCTAGCCGATCCCGCTCAGAACAGAAACTTGTATGATGATCCCAAATACGTAGAATTACGCCAAGGACTAGAAGCTAAATACACAAATAACGACACAGAGAAGGACCTTATAAGAGAGCGGAAAGCAGTCGCTTAAACCCCGAATCCGAGACTAAGAATAAGACCATTATGTCGCCTTATTAACTGAATATTTTCTCCAT
>CALGUT010000411.1 GCA_937920335.1 uncultured Opitutales bacterium | reverse complement strand
GGATGTAGGTACATTTGGCAGCAGTTTCTATGAAACGCCCAACATCGATGCATTCGCAGATGAAGGCGTGAAATTTACCAATGCCTATGCGGCTTGCCATGTGTGTTCGCCTACGCGTTCGAGTATATTGACTGGGAGATACCCGGCTCGAAACGATATGACGGATTGGATTCCTGGTCGCCGTGACTTTCCCTTTCAGAAATATCTCAATGTGCGAACCGGGCAGCACCTGCCTTATGAAGAGATTACCTTGGCTGAGAATCTGAAGTCTCACGGATATTCGACCGCAGCGATTGGCAAATGGCATTTAGGCTCGGTCCCTTCGGGTCCAGATGCTCATGGTTTCGATATGCATGTGCCTCAAAACTGGTCTCGCGGTGCGCCAAACCGAACCTTTCATGCGCCTTACAATTTGCAAGGTTTAGGAAACGAAACCGAGCGAGAGTATCTGACGGATCGGCTTACTGACGAAGCTTTGAGGTTTATCGAAATGAATAAAGATGGGCCGTTCTTTCTATACATGGCTCACTTTGCTGTGCATGACCCCATTCACGGGCGTCCGGATCTTGTAGAGAAATACGAAGCGAAATTGAAAGCGAATCCTCCCGACGGGGACACACCTTATCTCCTAGAGGGAAATCCTGATCAGCACGATCCGCTGGCTCGAGAGTATCTCGACGATGCTATCAATCACGAAGGTTGGGAGGGATACGGCGTGTTGCCCGAACAAACCGTTAAAATAAAGCAGATTCAGGATAATACACAGTTCGCTGGCATGGTTGAGGCCGTGGACCAAAGCCTGGGACGCATTCTTAATGGTCTCAAGGAGCTGAGCCTGGATGACAATACAATCGTCATATTTTTTGCCGACAATGGTGGTATGTCCGGAATGAATGTGGGAAATCCGACGCGCACCGTGCCTGAGGATAGTCTGGATGTAGCGTTCTCTACATCGAACCTTCCGTTACGAGGTGCCAAGGGCTGGCTTTATGAAGGAGGTATCCGTGTTCCTTGTATCGTTAAATGGCCAGTGCAGGGGAAAGCGGGGATCGTTTCGGAAGAACCTATCATAAGCACGGATTTTTATCCGAGTATATTGGATATGGCTGGATTGCCATTAGCAGAGGAACAGCATCAGGATGGTATGAGTCTTGTGCCGCTGGTTTCTGGTAAAGGCTCGTTCGAGCGGGACGCGATCTACTGGCACTTTCCGCATTACAGCAATCATGGTATGCAACCACCAGGTGGAGCCATTCGTAGCGGCGACTATAAGTTGTTGGAGTATTTTGAGAATTTCAGTGTCCAGCTCTTTAATCTGAAAGAAGACATCGGAGAACAAAACGACTTGGCGGAAACGATGCCTGAAAAAGTGGCCGAGTTACGTGGTAAGCTGCGCAACTGGCGCAAAGCAGTCGGTGCTCAGATGAATCAGCTCAATCCAGATTATAATCCGAATGCAGGGATTTGACGGTTAGATGATTGAACAATAAGGACAAAGGGGTAAAATACTTATTCGTAACCTCAATTATTGTTATGAAAGAATTTGAAACGAATTGTTCTCAGTCTAGTAGCTCAACGCCTAAGGTAAACCGCAGAACCTTCCTCGGAGGTTTGACTGCAGCAGCACTTGCAGGGATTACCTGGCCCCATGGATTTCTTGAAGCAGCTAGGACTGCAAAGAGCGACCG
>CALGUT010000410.1 GCA_937920335.1 uncultured Opitutales bacterium | reverse complement strand
AGGTGATCATAAAACGCCTCAACCTTCTCTAATTCGAGGCCGAACACATTAACCAACTTATCGGTAAAGTCGGTGCGATCAAAGGTGGTCCAGATATTAAACTGAGGATTGATGAAACGGACGTTTTTCAGCTGAACGATCATATCCGCTATTTCCTGCGTCCAATACTTGCGACAAGATTTCTTCATGCCGAACGGAAATCCGTGCAATGAGATATCAAATATGTGACGTCCCGGCCTTTTAAACCAGGTGGCAAGTCCGCCATATTGGTAATGGTGCTCCAATAGAAGCACTTTATGTCCGTTTTTCGCAAGATAGTTAGCCCCTGAGAGCCCCCCTAATCCGCTTCCAATAACGACAACATCGTATTCTTCATCAACACCTTCTAACCAATCCTTTGCCATGCTTGTGAGGAAATCATTCAGGAAATTCCCATGCCGTAAAGGCAAAGTCTCAAACTCTTCTCTTGGGATTCAACAAAACCTTACTCACCGCGTAAACCGTAGAGGTTTGCGATCGTGATCCCGCTCAGCATGGCCCCTACAATCCCGAGAAAACCTTGGTCAGTGCCACAAATATACAAATTTTCAAGATGAGTTCGTCCTTGTTTGTTTTTAAGCGGCGATCCATAGACAGCCCCACCCAGTCGCCCGGTAAACTTCTTAACCGTTGTCGGAGTAAACATGTCTGTCGCTATGGTGCGTGCCCTGAGCTCGTCAAAGCCACTGATTGGAAGGAATTCAGCTGCCTGTTTTCCCAATGCCTGAAACCAATGGGATTTTTGGGTTTCGTAGGTTTCTTTATCAAAAGACTTCCAAACCTCGTAGTTCGCTTGAGCAGTAAAGCGAATAACGCCTTCGTCCAGCTCGCGACCGCCTGTATACTCGTAATTATTAGGGATGCAGATCACGCCACTCCTCACATCCACAGCTTGCTGAGGGCGGGCAAATTCGAACGTCTCGTGATTGTTGTAAAATATGATGGTATCTTCAATCCCAAGTGACTTTGGCGCCTCGTCAAGGATGTTGATCGTCTCAACAAAGCTGAGTCGGCCGAGGTTTTCTTTAATATCCGACTCCTGATCGTCGCAAAGTGCCAAGGTTTCAGGCCACCCAACGCACGAGATCACTTTTTTCGCTGTAATAGTACGGCCGTTGTCGAGTTCAAGCGCCGACACACGCTTGCCATCTGAACGGATCTCTTTGACACCCAACTTCATGCAGCGCTCAACGCCAGCTTCCTTCAGTTTCTCACGAATGACTCGGAGCATAACGCGTATGCCTTCAAACGGGCGCGCGAATCCTTCGCAGAACAGTGACTTGAATAAGATAACATACTGCCCGAACTCCATATCGTGCTCCCTCGCATTCCCATAAAACATTAATGGGCAAAACAACATGTCGATAAGCATGCGATTAGAGATACACTCAGATACTATCGCCCTTGCTGAAACATCGGGATAATCGAGCTCATTGTCGTTCCATTCGTCGATCCTTTGGAGAAGCTTCTGAAAGCCATCGATTTGATCGGGAAATGCCTCGGCTATCTCTTCTTCAATGAGAGCAAATTCATTACCGAAACATATATCAATCCCCGGAAATGCAATTCGCGAGAACGACTGAGGATTAAGGTCGAGCTCATCTCTGGAAATGCGTAATTGCCTGAGAATCTTTCCTAATGGCGTTCCCTTTACTCCTGGAGAGACGTAATTGGTGAGTGCATGCAACCCCACATCGTACTTCCTTCCTGCAATGCTGTAGAAACTGTTAAGACCGCCAATAACGTTGTGGCGTTCCAGTAAGCAAACGCTCTTGCCGAAATGTGAGAGACGAATGGCAGCAGCCATTCCCGACATTCCGGCACCCACGACGACCACATCATAGTGGTCCTTATTCGGTTTGGTCTGAGCGGAGTTCAACTAGCTGCCTTGTAAGGCTGCGAACTTCGGCTCGAGGTAGTTGGCGCAGCTATCAAGTGAAGCCAGCTCCTGGTAGTCAGCTTCTGGGACCTCAATCCCATATTGCTTACGAAGCTCCATAACAATATCCAGAAAATCCATGGAGTCCAACTCCAGCTGGTCCCTTAAGCGCACGTCAGGTGCAACATCTGTAAGATCCTCATCTGGAGCAATTTCTGCGATTATCTTTAAAACGATACTTTTGATCTCGTCTTTGGTCATTGTATATAAATCTGCTTAGTCTTGGAATCGAGTCACCACGAGAGAGGAATTGATTCCCAGCATGCCAAATGAGTTGTTAAAAATGGCATCCACACGGTCTAGTTCCACAGGTTCTCCGATCACAAGCTTTCCCACGTTGCATTGGGGGTCCAACTCGTCAACATTAATTGTGGGATGCACCATTTTATCGCGGAATGACGGGATATTTCCAGCTAATTCCAATGCGCCCGCAGCCCCCATAGCATGGCCAATAAAGCTCTTTGTATTGTTGATATAAGTAGAATCACTTTTGCCGAATACTGCACCAATTGCTTCGCATTCCTGAATATCACCCTGCTTAGTCGAAGTAGCATGCGTGTTTACAATCTGAATATCCTCTACGTTCATTTTCGCCCGCTTCAGCGCCAATCGCATACATTGAGCCTGTCGCTCAGGATTGGGTAATACGTAGTCAGTCGCATCTGAATTCATCGCCCATCCAGAAACCTCTGCGATTATGGTCGCGCCTCGAGCCTTCGCATCGTCCAAGCGTTCAAGTGTATAGAGACATCCGCCTTCGCTCACGACAATACCATTGCGGTTCATGTCGAACGGACGACTGGCTTTGGTCGGGTCGTCGTGCTGCGCCAACGCATTTTGACTCTTAAACGCGGCGAATATCCCAAATGTGTGAATGCTCTCGCTCACTCCTCCGCCGATTGCAAAATCGATTTCCTCAAGTTGAAGCATTTGGCAGGCTTGAATCACACCTGCATTACCTGCAGCGCAGGCGGCACCAATCGCATAGTGAGGGCCTGTTATATTTAAATTGATCGTTATTTCCCCGGCAGGATTATTCGCTACGGTCCTGGGATTGTGATGATGCGTCCAGAAACGCGTGTCGTAGTCATATTTGGAAATATTGAAAATTTCGTTCTCAGTCTCGACATTCCCGTGCTCCGTCGTCCCGACATAGACACCCACACGGCTCTTATCCATGTTTTCCCAATCGATTCCTGAGCTTTCGATGGCCTCATTCGCACAATAAATCCCAATACTCCCCGCCCGCGTTCCTATTCTTAGCGACTTTTTCGTTTGGTGCTTCAGCGGATCATAATCACACACACCAGCGTGCACCGTCCCCATGTAGCGGGTTTCAATATTCTGAATCGTGGAAACCTTGTTGAGCAAGTTAGCGCGGAACTCCTCGAGGGTGTTTCCGTTCGGTGCGGTTAGGCCAAGGCCGGTTATGACTATACGATGTTGGGACATGCTAATTCAAACAGCCGATGAAAGTTAAAGATTTGGCAAATTAAAAGGTTAATATTGCTCGCACCGAAGTCTTCTGATCCGATTTTTACTCACCCACGCTATCAAAAATAATTCGTGATGAATGTACTCGTTGTTGGAGGTGCCGGATACATCGGCAGTCATTGTGTAAGG
>CALGUT010000409.1 GCA_937920335.1 uncultured Opitutales bacterium | reverse complement strand
GTGCTATCGGCCGATGAAGAATTAGATGAGCGCCTGAAGGCCGTTATGCTCTTATTTGATAAGAAGCATCAAGAGCTAACAGTTCAGATCGGAAAACTTGAGATTGAAAACCAAAAGCTTACGACAGCACTTTCCAAAGTCAGGGACGAAAACAGAACACTTCATTTGGAGAATCAGGCCCTTAAGAAAAAACTGGGTATTTCTCTCGAAAAGCAGATCCAAACCGCGACTTCTCCAAGAGACCTGGATTTGGGAGCTACATACACGCCGTCTACTTATTCTAAGGATTCTGAGGTTGGAGAATCGGCAAAGACAAATGTCAACGTTGCCAGCTCTGAGGAACTGCAATTGTTACCGGGAGTAGGTCCGGTTATTGCCCAACGAATTATCGATAATCGCCCCTATCGTGAAGTCGACGATTTGCTCATGGTTCGTGGTATTGGTAAGACATCTATTGAAATCCTACGGTCGTTGGTCAGCGTCGAGTGACTCATCCGATTGATCAGAATAATCGGTATCGATTGTTGGCTGGTTTAGGAAATATCTGAACTACTCCTCGAAGAGGGTTATCGGCCGAAGGGATGTCGGTCTTGCTTTTACCTTCGATTGAATTTGAGATTATTGAAATTTAAAACGTCTGCTATAAAAAACATGAAAAAATCGTCAGGTGTAGTTTGAAAAGCTAAAGATCCTTAATATTAAGTAATGCTCTGTAACTTTTGAATCTTATGAAATTATTAGCCACTGCACTCTTTATCGCACTCACTGCCTCCCTCACAGGAGCCCATCATAAATCTTCGGAGGGAAAAGCTGGTCATCACGGTATGACCCAGACAAAGGCCTCTCAAGACAAGCTAACACCGAATGAAGCGCTCCAGCGGTTGAAGGATGGTAATGCCCGTTTTGTGAAAGGGATGAGTGTCAATCGCGATTACATTGCGCAGGCGAAGACTACGGCATCCGGGCAGTATCCGTTTGCGATCGTTCTTGGCTGCGTAGACAGCCGGGTACCGGTGGAGGTGGTGTTTGACCAAGGGATCGGAGACATCTTCACATCTCGTGTGGCAGGTAATATTGCCCCAGAGGATGTGGTGGGCAGCATGGAGTTTGCAACGGCTGCGGCTGGTTCGAAGGTAATTCTGGTGGTAGGTCACACTGCTTGTGGAGCTGTAAAAGGGGCCATCGATAATGTAAAGCTGAGCAAATTAACCGGTTTGCTTGATCAGATTCAGCCAGCGGTAAAAGCAACCGATCTCCACAGCGGAGAGACGAAAAGTTCGAAGCATGCCGAGTATGTTGATCGCGTCGCTCACAATAATGTCAAGATGACGATGGATCGTATCCTGAAGGATAGTCCTGTCATTGCCGACATGGTGAAAAGTGGTAAGGTGGTTCTCGCTGGAGGCATGTATAATCTGGAGACCGGCAAAGTAGATTTTATTAACTAGTTTTGATTAGATTTGATTTTCGCGAAATGGTTTTGCGAGTGAAGGTCCTGTGGGTGTTGCCACAGGGCCTTTTTCTTGGGTGTTTCCTCCAGATTTTTTGGAAACCGTTTCGATCGTTTATCAACAGGGTCGAACCTCTACCAATTAGTGAGAATCACAGATGCACCAAATGGATCGGGACCGCTTGCACTTGACCTCTGAAATGAACCGCTCTGCACTGGCTCGGATGGAGGATGAAGTTGCGATCAAGGATCGGGTTAAAGCAGGGATTTCAGCAGTGGAGGCTCAAGTGCCTCTGTTTAAACGGCTCTTTGGTCAGGTGGAAAGCCAGTGGAAAAAGGATAAGTCGAGAGTCACTGAGGCAGATCTTACCATTTCGAACGAAACCGAGCGGCGAATTCTTCAGGCGTTTCCAGAGGATCAATTTTTCTCAGAGGAAACTCAGGATCAGGATGAGCCGGTGCCGATGACATCTGAGTTTGTTTGGATCATTGATCCGGTAGATGGCACTAATAACTTCGCATTGGGAATGTCGATGTGCGCGATCTCATTGGGGTTACTCCGCAATGGTGTTCCGGTCTATGGAATCATTTATGATGCCTCGCGAGATCTTCTCATGCACGGAGGTAAGGGGCTCGGCGTTTTCGAAGGCGACGGGACTATGTTGCCGAGTGAACGAACGGAATCGAAAGAGCTATTTGTCGCATTTGACGGATTTTCTGCCGATCGACTGTTTACGCTTCTGACCGCGCTGAAAGGGCAAGGGTTTAAGATGCGTAATATGGGGACGGGAACGCTTCACTTGGCTTACACTGCAAACGGTCTGATGGATGGATCTTTCAGCAACCGTGTGAGCATCTGGGATATCGCGGCGGCCTACGCGTTGTGCGAGGGAGCGGGAACTGAGTTCCATTTTTTCGATCAGTCTATCTTCCCGATGAAGGAGTTTAGTCTGAAGTCTCCGAAGATATACTATTACGCGGGCACCGATTATTTTTGCCGAAAAGTAGAACAGGTTTGGAATGAAGCAGGGGTTTTCCCATCTTCACCCTAGTTACTTCATTTGATTATGGAAATCGAAGCTATTTACATTTCTCCTGGCCATGACTTTTACAACCGCTTTGGAATCGGGCGTTTGAACCACGACGTTAATTCACCGAAGTCCGTTCAGTGTGTCGAGGGAAAGGGGCTGGTGGGAGATCGCTTCTACGACTACAAAGAGAATTTTAAAGGTCAGGCGACGTTCTTCTCATCTGAGGTCGCGGATCGGTTAAGGCAGGAATTTCCGGAGGCGAAATTCGATAATTCGGCGTTTCGTCGAAACATCATTGTGTCGGGACTAGACTTGAACAGTTTGATTGGTAAACGATTTCGTGTCGGTGGCGTGGATTTTGAAGGGACGCAGGAGTCAGCGCCTTGTGCGTGGATGGATGAAGCGGTCGCTCCGGGTGCTCATGAGTTTCTCAAAGGAAACGGAGGGCTACGGGTGCGAATCTTGAGCAGTGGGAAATTGAAAGTTGGCGATTCTATCCTTCAGCTCTTGAAGGCAGATTAATCGCAGCTTATAGATACATTTTCTGGATTCCTCAGCGTAATGGCCGTCGTATTTCGATCGTAATCATGGAACAGCACGACTGAGCCCCATAGTTTCGATGGTGCTTTCGCAGAGCCTTACGAATGTCTCTTCAATAGGATTGAGCTTGCGCCCTTTTTGATAGCTGATTCCCCAGTGTCGGTAGAGTTTCTTAGGTCCGAGAGGCAGGCTGGTAAGTTCATTGGCATCCAGTTCCGAGCGAGCAATCCAAGTGGGAAGGATTCCCACTCCCATGCCGGTTTTGACTAATTCCTTTATCGCCTCAGTACTGCCGAGTTCGATGATTCGGTCGATCTCAACGTTCTGATCTCTAAAGTATTCTTGGATGGTGCGAAATGTGTAACTGCCTCTGCTGTAGAGTATAAAGGTTTCCTCCTGAATCTCTTCTCGTTTCGCGCTGCCAGAAGCCGCCCAAGGATGTTGCGAAGCGGTGATAAGTTGAAGCTCATCTTGGAATAGGGGAAGAAAGGTGCACTTGTGGATGCCTTCAGGGGCGAGTGTGATACTCATGTCCGTCAAATTGTTGCATACGTCTTCTATTGCCTGGGGCGTGTCACTGGATGCGATAGTGATTCGGCATTTAGGGAAACACTCTTTCAACTCT
>CALGUT010000408.1 GCA_937920335.1 uncultured Opitutales bacterium | reverse complement strand
AGAGAAAAGGTTCTCTGGGTTAATCTGATTACTACAATCAGCATATTTGGCTATTACCTGGTCACGATTCTAACCAAAGATCTAGATGGATCTCAAGCCACCTGGCTCTACCTAAAAATGGTATTCTGGGCGATTGTGATCGAGGTCGTCCTCATCTCAGTGATCGCCAGCCGAAACAAAAACCAGAAAGGAGACGAAAGAGATAAGCTCTATGAAACCCGCGGATATCGTTGGGGCTATTTTGTGATGTTTGCTGGAATCATCGTGGCCCTTTGGCAAACCGTTGTTTCTTCGTTGGGCCAAACCGTCTTTAGTAATCCGAATATCGGCGAAAAAGGTGCGGAGTTAGTTGTTCGATTCAGTGAATACGCATCACCATTTGTCATCATCCATATTCTCTTGTTCAGTCTGATCATTGCAGAAATAGCTAAGTCTGCGGTTCAAATTTTCTACTATCGTCGCGGATTCTAGGTATGCCGAAAATACACATCAAAAACGACATTCGTGCACTTCGTTTCAAGCACGACGAGATGACTCAACAACAGCTTGCCGATTTAGTCGGAGTAACCCGGCAAACTATCCTAGCGATTGAACAAGCCAAATACTCTCCTACTCTGGAGTTGGCGTTCAAAATAGCCGAGGTTTTCAACGAACCTCTCGCAGAAGTCTTTCAGTACGAGCCCGAATAGCCCTATTCGACCTCAAAAATGCCCTCAATCTCGACTGAGATATTTCCCGGTAAGGCAGCCGCACCAAACGCACTCCGCGTTCCGACTCCAGCATCATCACCAAAAACTTCTGCAAATAGTTCACTACAACCGTTGATAACCGCCGGATGATTGTAAAAATCCGGAGCACTATTCACCAAGCCAAGTAGTTTCACGACCCGCTTAACGCGGTCCAGTGAACCAATATTCGCTTTAATCGTAGCCAGCATGGCGAGTCCCGTTTGGCGAGCTGCCAAATACGCCGTCTCCTGATCTACCACGGTTCCAACTTGGCCCAACTGCATAGTGCCATCGGAACCATAGGGACCGTGCCCTGATAGATAGGCAAGGCCATCAATTACCAGCATCGGCTTATATAATCCGCCTGGTTTGGGGGCTTCCGGGAGTTCTAGTCCGAGTTCAACGAGTTTTGCTTCAGTATTCATAAGCGAAAGAGTTTAAAATCAGAGCCGGTTTGGCCAGTTTCGATTTATCATTTCTTTGAGGGAAACGATCACCGCCGCATGTTCTTCAGATGCGGCCAGATTGTGCATCTCCCGAGGATCCAACTGCTGGTCATAGAGTTCAATTCCCGCTTCTCCTTTTATACCCCATTCTACGAACCGCCACTGTTTCGTGCGTACACTGTAACCCGGAACATCCACAAATAAAGTCTGAGTAAATGCGGGTCGCTCCCACTCCAAATCCGGGTTCTCTAGCAACGGCCGCAAACTCACTCCCTCCAGCTCATTCGGCGGATCCAAACGAGCTAAATCTGCAATCGTCGGATAGATATCGACAAACTCGACGATCGCTTCAGTGCCGCTTGTCGAAGCCGATATCGAGGGCCCACGCATGATGAGCGGTGCCCTCGCTGATTCTTCGTAAAGGCTATTTTTCCGCCATAACCCATGCTCACCTAAATGGTAGCCATGATCGCCCCACAGAACCACCAAGGTGTTCTCCCGCAGCCCCAGATCATCCAGTGCAGCGAGCAAACGCCCTACCTGCTCATCTACAAATGAAACACAGGCATCATACGCCAGAATGCACTCCCTTGCTTGCTCCTCTGTTGTATAAAAATTGGGCCAATCCGGTGTCGAACTAAGAGCTGCCGCAGGAACTGAATCTCGATAGTTTGCCGGAAGCGCCGGTAGTTCAGTGTCTTCAAAATCGTATAGGTCGAAATAACTTTTCGGTGCGATATAAGGGAGGTGCGGACGGTAGAACCCAGCGGCGATAAAAAACGACCTATCCTTGTTTTCTTTCAAAAGGCGAATGGCTTCATCCGCCACTTTACCATCCGTTTGCTCAGCATCTTCTCCTTCCGCTTTCAAGTAACTCATGGAGTCGGGTAGACCTAATTGAGGGGTGTAATCCGTAAGTTGATCTTCGTCATCCCGGTCCCGCCCCCTCGGGTTTACTACCGTATGCCAAGACCAAGGGTCATCTGCTCCGCTCATACCGATGTCCATCGGTACTCGCTGATGAAATATTTTACCTACACGTGCAGTGAAGTAACCCTGTTGCTTAAATAACTGAGGAAGCGTTACCACATCTGGCGCCAACTGACGAAAGGACATGCGGTTATTGATCATTCCAGTTGTTTGTGGTCGCAATCCAGTTAGCACTGAAGTCCGGCTCGGTCCGCAAGATGGATACTGACAATAGGCTCGATCAAAACGCACACCTTCAGCAGCCAGCTTATCGATATGGGGAGAAATGATATGCGTGTAACCATAACAACCGAGGCGAGTGTTCAGATCGTCAATCGCGATAAACAAGACATTCGTTTGCTCAGAACGAACCAATGGAGCGATGAGGCAAGCCATCACTAAGGTCCATAAATACCGAAAACAAACGACTCTCATTCCCCCAATCAGCGCTTTATTTGCGAGTAGAGCTGCGTTCCTTTTTCATCCCGAAAATCAAACGTCAGAGTCGGCGAAGAACTCCCGATCCCGGCCGCTACCTTCACGAGGAGGAAACCACCCGATTTAGGGGACTGCGTATACACCTGACTGATCAACCCTCCAGGGTCAGTCCCGTTCGAATCTCCCGGATTCACGCCCAGCCTGGAATTTGTATCCGTTAAAGCACCACACGAGAACTCCTGAATTCCCTCTGGAGAGATAGAGTGATACTGCCAGTGTCGATCTCCCGTAATGATATAGAAATTGTCATGGCCCACTCCGCTATCAACCAGCCACTTGAAGAACTCATCGCGCTCGTATTGGAATCCGCCGATATTGGCATGATTATCGGTTTTATGAAGGGAGTCCGGACCAATCATTGGCGTAGGAGAAATCATGATTTTAAAAGGTGCATCACTTTCGGCCAGCGTTTGTTTGAGCCACGCCTTTTGCTCCTGACCCCAAATCGATTTCTCAGGTCCATCTTTCATCTCATTAGGACTTCTATACATACGATTCTCAGTGAACCAAACCTGTAGTTCTTTTGAAACCCGATAGGTGCGATAGGTTTTGAACTCCGTATTTCCGTGATCCGTGAAAGGTAATTGCTCCAACAGCATACGGCGAGCTTGCCCAGGAGACGGCTCATAGTCTCCGGTGTTGTCACCGTCGTCGATCCGGTAGTCATGATCATCTACTTCCCAGAAAGTGGGCACCTCGGCAAACAGGTCTCTGAAGCGTGGCTGCACCAACTGCTCGTGCCATTTCTGACGCATCTCGCGAAGGGTTTCAGCGCGCGGTTCTTTCGGTGTGTCGTAGTAAACGGTGTCACCAGCACCCACGAGAAAATCGGGTTTGATCTTTAAAATGGCTTCCAATCCCGGATATCCCAGATGCTTATCGGGTCCTTGATACGGCTCGGCCAACTCAGTCGCATTGTGCAGGAGGTGAATCTCGCGATCTATGCGGTCATCTCCATGGAATTTCGCATAATTTAAGCAGGTAAATACCGTAAACTGAATATCGGCAGAAATGTCTTTTCCCGGCTGAGTCTTGAAACGTGCCATAGGACCTTCCACTAACCACTTAAGTCTGGTACCAATCTCTGTCTTTATTAGGTAGCGATGATTTGGTTTCAGATCCTTGAAGGAAACACGTGCGATATAATCCCGGTATGCGACTGCATCGACTTCCGTTCGACTGATTTCCTCCTGGGTTTCTTCGTCCAAGAGGGTAAAGACAGCCACTCCGGCGACTCCGATTACATCGCCATTGATCAAGGTATCGCTCGCAGTCAAACGCACCTGAGCCACTGCCGTTGTATCCGTAACTTCGCCGACCAGGATTCCTTGTCCAGCCATTGGCGGAGAGCTGCAACCAGAAGCACCCCACGCAATCCAAGCGAACATCACTATAACCCCCAACAGCTTACCGGGATTTGAGTCCTTATCACCAATACTAAAAGTCATAGAATCAAGCGTAGGATATCTACATGCGGGCGTTTCCATAAAACACCAATAAAACTCGAATTGGATCCGCAGGCAAGCTCACCGTTGAAGGCCTAGCTGTCCGAGGGCTGAACTAACTTCCCAGTTACAACTTTTCCTTTAGCCGGCCTCTTACCAAGCTTCAGAAAATAAATTAATAAGCCGGCACCCACTGCAAAAACAACCTCTCCAATCGAGAAATAAAGCAGGTTCATCGCGGTTCCATCGTCGAAACCATAACTGTGCAAACCCACTTGAAGTAGATTTACTCCAAACCATGCGACTGCCACTGTGATCGGAGTCAAGGCAAGGAAAACAGAGAAGCTAAGCTCCTTTAAACGCCCAGCCAACCGACCATGTATTCCAACCAGTAGCCACATCACAATTAGGAGGGCGCCGTTTTCTTTTGGATCCCATCCCCAGAATCGCCCCCAGGATTGGTCTCCCCAGATACCCCCTAGAATCGTTCCAAAGGTAGTAAAAAAGACGGCCACCAAACAGATCCCATAGGACACACTGTAGATTTCCTTATGCCATGGTTTCTTATTCGGAAATATGATCCGCATAACCAGATAAGCATGCGCGGCCAAACCAGCTGCCAAAGCAACACCGTATCCAATCGTAATCGTTAACACGTGAGTTCCCAACCAGAAATTGGTATTCAAAACTGCAACTAACATGCCCAGCGTATCGCCTTCCGCAGCGTAACTAAAGCCAATGAAATGTAGAGAAATACCCGCAGCAGATCCGATAATGAGACCCAGGGTGTCACGCCGAATGAGCTCCAACGCAATTGTGACAAACACTAAGGTCCACCCTACGAAAATGACTGATTCATAAAGCGTGGTTACTGGAGGACGACCCATTATGTAAACACGCAGAATTATGCCTATGGTGTGAAGTAGGAAGCCAATGATCATGCTTCCTAAACAAAGGGTTCTAATCACCTT
>CALGUT010000407.1 GCA_937920335.1 uncultured Opitutales bacterium | reverse complement strand
GTATAAATCAACCAAGCACTAACCCTTAGCTACTTCAGCCCCTAAAAGAAATAACGAGAATCCCGTGTTCACAAAACTCAGGGCACATCAAAAACCAGTAAGAAACGGGTATTAAGACTCATGAAAGAACAAGGACTAAAAGGCTGCTACAATGAGCGTAAGAGGCCTAAAACAACAGATAGCAAGCACGGCAATCGCATCAGCAACAACTTTCTAAAGGGCCGTGATTTTCCAACCCGGCCCAAGGAAGCGGTGGTAGTGGACACGACTTACATTTGGACAGATTCTGGCTGGCACTACCTGGCAACTGTGATGGATTTGTTTAATCGTGAAATAGTAGGCTGGTCCTTTTCCAGTAACAATGACCGTCATTTGGTTTGCCAAGCTCTGTGGAATGCCAGTGGTGAGTTCTCAGGTGATGAATTGATAATCCATCACAGTGATCGGGGAAGTACCTACTGCAGTGATGAATATCGCAAGTTGCTCGATGAATTGGGAATGGTTTCGAGCATGAGCGCCAAAGGATATTGTTACGATAACGCCCATATGGAATCCTTCTTTGGCTCACTCAAAAGTGAATGCCGCGAGCTGGACGAGTCGTTGTCAGCCGCGCAGGTGAAATTAGTGCTGTTCGACTACATCGAAGGCTTCTATAATACCCACAGAATCCATACTGCTTTAGGCTCAATGAGCCCAAGAGAATACCGCAAATCCTATGGCAGCCCCCGCGGGGGCTGCCATAGGATTTGACATCAACAAGTCAAATGAATCTAAATAATAACCTAAGCACAACGGGTCTCCAATTTTCGGGGCAATCTCATAACCGACATCGCATACCATGAGGAACGGAGGTCTGCCTTCCTCCGCCGGAAGAAAGCGAATGTATCCACGCGCCTGGTTGTAAGCTTTTTCCAAAGCGATATCCCATTGCCGCGTTCCGCGCACACCATGTCCGGTTTTGCGAGGACGCGATCCTACATCCAATAAAGAAAGCTGATCGGGATTGTCCTTCTTGGCGTGGGCACCCTGCTTGGTCTCCAAAACAAAATGACCTTTCTTATACAAGTCGGCGTAGACCGTTGTCGAATTGCCATCGGGCTTTTGGTAAGCAATCGCTTTCTCGAAGGTATAGGTGTTGTTGCTACTTGAGGTAGGGTCAGGATGCGCCAGCTCCAGCAGATCGCAAAGCTCGGTAAGGAACATCTGGTAGTTCGCACGCTCAGCCGCTTCGGCAGTTTCCCAGCGGGAAATAAAGGTTTCGATCGTCTCTGTGCTTTCAGGGGACTCAGCTGACATAAGATCTATTCCGCTCATGGCCACATTGAATCGCAAGCTTTTTGAATCCTTGATAGGGTTCTTAGCCCTATCAGAAACGGCAGAGCAGAGACCCGTCTACGCGCTTCGAGCTTCGCCGAGGCACAGCGCTCTTGCCCTAGCTTTGAGACAATTGACCACAGCCGAAAATTGTGACTAGGCTTCTTGGCATGGAATATGAAAATTGCAAAAGAGTCTCCAAACCCATTTTAGCATTCCTCTTTGCTCTCTGCTCTTCGCTCTCCGCTGCCGAAAGGCCCAATATCATCATCTTTCTGGCGGACGACCTGGGTTATGCCGATGTGGGATTCAACGGGTGTGAAGATATTCCTACGCCGAATATTGATTCCATCGCCGCCAAAGGGGTAAAGTTTACCGATGGGTATGCCAACCACCCTCCAAACCAGCATGGGCTCCAAGGGGTATAAGGAAGAAACATTTGTCACACTTGAGCCGGTGAGTGACCATACTCCGCTACATGGACTCACCTTCCAAACATTCCAATCAGTTCGAACCGTTGGTTCTTGAGCACCACCTACGGGTACGGGCATTCGTGCGTACGTTGGGGGTGGACGCTGACTGGGTGGACGACATTGCGCAGGAGGCTTTTTTGAAAGCCTATCTCGACTGGGAGTCCTACGATCAAACCAGAGACTTTGGCAAATGGGTGCGGGGCATCGCCGCCAACATCGTCCGCAACGAAATCCGCAAGCAGGCCCGAAGGCAGCGTATCCTGAACTCTGATCTGGTTAAAATGATTCTAGCCGAAGGGAAAGGTGATCTTTCGAATTGGGATCACTTGCCGCTGGAAGTATTGAAAACGTGTATGTCGAAGCTCAACCAGCTTAACCGCACCATCGTTGAGTACCGTTACCGAGAAGGTCTGAACGCTTCCGAAATCGCGGAGCAAACGGAAAAGTCTTCTGCCAACATTCGCCAGATGCTACTCCGCATACGACGCCAACTTCGTTTGTGCGTAGAACGACAACTGGCTCTCGAAAGCTGATATGAACCACGACCGATTTGAAGAACTACTCGGCCGCCTGGTCGATGACGAGCTGACTACCGGGGAGCAGGCGGAGCTCATCCAACTGGTTGAGGAAGACCCTGCGCGTCTGGGTGAAATCAGAAACCAGTTAGAATTGAGCGAGTTGATAGCACTCTCTGAAGACGAGCTTAAGGGTTCGCATTCGTTTCTGACTTCTCTCCAACATCGCATTGAGAACGATCCTTTTGTTACGGGGGTTCATACAGCCATCCATTCCGGAAAACCGCTAAGAAAGAAAACGAGCGTACTTCCCTGGATGATTGCCATGGCCGCTATTTTTGCGCTTCTGGTAACCAGCATATTCCTTTTTCAATCGTCTCGCGAACCGGTGATCGCCGAGCTGACCGAAGTCGAAGGAAGCTTTCAATGGATCGACCCAAATGGGCTGGTAATCGGGGCCTTGGAAGATGGACAAGCTTTCACCAGCGGTACCCTGGAGTCTCTCACTCCCGACGGGATGGCGAAACTAAAGTTTCATGACGGCAGCTGGATTCAGATTTGGGGGAAAACATCCCTTTCCATAACTGCCAATCCACAAAAGATCCTTCATTTGCGCTATGGTAACGCCTGGATTTTTGCCAACCGACAACCCAAAGAACACCCTCTGATCGTTCACACACCTGAAGCAGATCTGGAAGTCCTGGGCACGCATTTCAAGGTACTGGTCAACCATTCACAGACCAACCTCCTGGTAAGAAAAGGTCTCGTGCGACTTACTCGCAACGCTGACGGAGCCCAAGTCGATGTGCCCGCCATGCATCGTGTTTTGAGTTCTACCGAAACGAATGATTCGTTAACGGTTATACCTCAGGCACGACCAGTAGTTTTCTGGAAATCCAACCTTCCTAAAGACGTCACGGGCGGCCGGTGGAGATCGGAAATGCATGCGCTGCGGGAGGAAGTTCGGGCTGCGACAGACAAGGGAGAAATGTCAGAGGAGGAGGCACGCCGCCTGCTCGAGTCTCGGGCAAAAGACCTGCTCGAAGACAAGGGTAGCCTCTACGCCACACGTGTGAAACGTGACCCGGCCACGCGAAAAGGGCTGTCGTATATGGCATCCCTTTCAGTCCTTTTAAGCCAAGCCGGTCCGACCTTTTTAGTTGATGGTTCAAGGTTTGTGGTTCAAGGAGAAGTGCAAACGCCCACAGAGATCATGGTTGGTTTCTGCGCCCTGGATTCCGGTAACCCAAGTGGCGGAAGATACTATTTCCGCAGAAAGGTCGCGGGAAAATTTGAACTGGAGATACCTATCTCTGAATTCCAGTTTTGGGGCCAGAATTTTCGTCGCAGTAGTCCTGTAGGGAAAGAGTTGGTCCAATGGTGGAGTTCCACCGATTCCCAAGAAGCGAATTTAATGATTTCAGGCCTCGAACTTCTGGCTCCGGATAAGTAAATTTATTAAAATACCGCAGTTGTTCTAAATAAATTCGCACCCACGAACCGACCCACTCTTCTCCATGCATTCACTCATCTCTTGGTTTACCCGCAACGGGGTGGCCGCCAACCTGCTGATGGTTGGTATTTTGGCTGGGGGAATCTGGGGTGGCAGTAAAATTATTTTGCAAGAGTATCCGGATCGCGAGTTTCGACAAATCAACGTTTCGGTCACTTATCGGGGTTCCACACCCGGAGAAGTTGAACAAGCTATTGTGACGCGTCTTGAAGAAGCTCTGTTTGATATTGAGGGTATTAAGGAGCTGACCGCACGAGCCAACTCAGGTAGAGGGGTAGTAACTCTTGAAATTGAAGATGGATACAATCTGAGCGAAAAGCTGGATGAAGTCACCAACCGCGTCTCCACCATTCGAACATTCCCGCCAGAAGCGGAACGACCACAAATCAACCTCCACACGGTCCTCCAAAGAGTTATCACGATCGTCCTGTCAGGAGATCTTACTGAAAAAGATAACAAGCTTCTCGGCGAACAGTTGAGGGACGAGATATCGAATCTGCCAAATATTTCCATTGTAACACTCAAAGCGGTCCGACCGTACGAGATCGCTATAGAAGTCTCAGAATCTACCTTGCGACAATATGGACTGAGCTTCGACCAGATTACTCGTGCTATTCGCAGGTCGTCGGTCGACCTCTCCGCTGGGAGTGTGAAGACCGAAACCGGCCGCATTCTCCTTCGTACCAATCAGCAAGCCTACCATCAGGAAGACTTTGCCAAGATTACGGTAGTGACGAGATCCGATGGCACCAAGATCCAGCTGCAGGACATCGCGGATATCAAGGATGGCTTCAGCGAAATCCCCATCGTATCCAAATATAATGGCAAGCAGGCCATAGCCATCGATGTGTATCGGTCTGGAAGCCAAAATGTGATTGAGGTCGGGGAAACAATAAAAACGTTCATCGAAGCCAAACAAGATCAACTCCCAAGAGGCATAAAGCTGGACGTCTGGGACGATGATTCGGAACGAATAAAGATTCGGCTCAATACACTTAAAGATAGCGCTATTTTAGGCTTTGTTCTAGTGGTGGGAATTTTGTCGTTATTTTTGCGACCCATTTTGGCGTTCTGGGTTGCATTGGGCATACCCATCGCATTCGGCGGAGCCTTTTTTATTCTGCCCCAGATGGGGGTCACTCTGAACATAGGCACCTTGATCGCATTCATCCTCACACTGGGAATCGTGGTAGACGATGCAATCGTGACAGGAGAAAATGTCTTTCAGCATATGCAAAGGGGAG
>CALGUT010000406.1 GCA_937920335.1 uncultured Opitutales bacterium | reverse complement strand
AACGACGTGCTGCGCCATAAGCCCGATCTGCTGTTTGTCGAATTTGCCGTCAACGATGGTAGCGCTTCGCCGGAACGCATTCACAAGGCGATGGAGGGAATCATAAGGCAAACATGGCAGGCAGACCCGACGATCGATATCTGCTTTGTCTACACCATAAGCATCCATGTGATGCCCAACTTGAGAGCCGGTAACATGCAACGCTCTGCCAGCGCAATGGAAGAACTGGCTGATCACTACGGAATTCCATCGATCCATTTAGGACTTGAGATCACCGCCCTCGAAGCAAGCGGTGACCTGCTTATCGAATCTCCAGAGCCGAACGACACCGCCACCAGGCACCCGATCGTCTTTTCCGAAGACGGCGTCCATCCCCATGTCGAAACCGGTCACCGCCTTTACACGGATGCTATCATTCGATCCTGGCCCTCCATTCGTGAGGCGGGTGCTCAACCAGAAAATCACTTGCTTCCCAAACCGTTCCGCGCAGACAACTGGGAGGCCGCAAAACAGGTGGCCATCACGCCCTCCATGCTAAACGGTGATTGGGAAATGCTCGCCGCGGATCACCCATTGGCCAAGGAGTTTTCACGAAACATGCCGGTCATCTATAAAGCGAAGCAAGCCGGCAGCTCGTTGGAATTTCAATTCCGTGGGACCACCGCCTCCGTGTTTGACCTCTTAGGCCCCGACGGTGGCAACGTGAGTATCCAACTCGATAATCGCGAGCCGTCTGAGAACCATCGTATAGACGCCTACTGCACCTATCACCGCATCGCACAAACCAAGATCACCTCCGAAAATGAAGACACCCTTCATCACATCCGAATCACGCTCACGGACAAACCCCTGGACAAACGCGACCTCCTCTTTGAAAAGAACCGGGCGGACTTTGACGAGAACCCTGAAAAGTATGCCGAACGCACCTGGTACGTGAGCTCCCTCCTGATCATCGGAGATGTGATTGCGGATAATCCGAGTACCCCTTAGATCTACCGGATCGCACGCTGGATTATATCACTCAGCGCCGAGTAGTTTGGATTGCTCAGAGTACCGGAAATATTGATTGGCTTTTTCCAGACTAAATAATCGCCGGCAAGATTCTGACCGGTGAGCCCGAGAACCTGGGCGCTTTCACCGAAACTACCTTTCGTACCCATAGAGAGGTTCATGTTGAGAGCTCCTTGCGCGAGCGTAACCCAGCTTTGGGCATTGATCGATCCATTACCCGTTAACAGAAGCTCCGGTCCCTGAACGGTGAAATTTTTAATCGACACCTGCCCGTTGGGGAATCGATCTACTTCAATCTGTATCGAATCGTAAGGTACGCGCTGTAGGTACTGAGTCATCTGCGACACGGCTCCGAGTCGACCATCCTGACCGCCGAAGAGGGACAAGCCCAAGTTGAGCAGTTGCGCCGTTTGATTGGCTTTTTCATTCACACGGGTTAACTGAAGGATCCCAGCGGAGCCTTTCATATTCAGGGAGACCTCGGCCACATCAGCGAGTTGTTCCAATAATTCCGCCTGGCCCAAGACTGAAACGTTCCCATTCCAATTGCCTGTAATGGGAGCACCGCTGCCTAGATCCACCAAGCCGGAAGGAACATTTATGAGCTTCCCTTCAGCCCTAAGAGTAAACGGCTTGGCGTTGTTAGCTGAATAAATCAAATCTCCCGATCCTTCGATAGACCCTTGATCGAGCCCTGTCTTGAACGAGGTCATAGATACGGAATCCGAGCGAACGGACACTTCGGCTAGCATATCGTCCAAGACATAGCCTTGCGGTAATACTAAACGATCAACCGCTACCGTCGCCCGTCCCGTCATGCCGTCCCAGGGAATTTCACTGGCAGAAGCTTCAGCTGCAAGAGCAGCGGCATCTCCAGTCAATGCGTCCACCTGTTGCATGCTGTAGCCCCAGGCGGCCAAAGCAGTGCCGACCGATTGAACGTCTACCAGATATACCGTTTCACCTTTCAAGATAACCTGAAAGGGATTGAGACTCAGTGAATCCAGATCGGTGGAAAGCGTCATCTGGGTCAAACGACTCGCTCGCTCAACTTCCACCGGCACGCTCACCAATCCGTTTCCGGACCCATCTACATCAAAATTCATCATCAGGGTTCCCGGTCCCGCGTCATCGGCAAAACCCGTTTTCACAAATCCTTTCATGGAGGGAATCGATTCGGACGTTCCAGTTCCGTTCACCGCGAACTCCCAGGGCTTTTGCTCCAAGACGCCCGACCCTCTCAAATCAAAGCTACCAGCGGCGTCATTCAAATTCCAACTGACCTGTCCATCCGTCGTGATCAGTGCAGTACTCACCGAAGGCGGAAGTCCGAGCAAAGACACTGGAATCAAACTGCCATTCACATTCAAGGCCAGTTGCCCCGACAACTCGCTCGTTTCAGTATTCAAATGCAACTCGGTATCAACCAGTGGGGCGATACGATCTACCTCACTCAATCGAAGCATCCACGTTTCTCCAGAGGCAGTTTTCGCCAAATCCCAGGTCCCGCTGATATCTGCCTGCCCTTTTTCATTGAGCGCCTCTCCAATCATTTGAAGTCCCACCGTCCCGGAAATCGCTTCAATCGCACCCATGGAATTTTGTTGAAGCTCAAGACTCAGGTCATAAGCCGCACGATTCACTGGCGCATACCCTTTTGCATCCAGAAACGCGCCCTGTAACCGCACCCGTGCCGTTTTCCCCAGGGCCAAATCATCCACCGCAAGATTAAGATCAAAGGATTGCTCATCCGGCAGCAATACCCGGGCATCTAACCGAAGCGTGCTAACCGAAACCACTGGCGATGCCTTCATATCATTCAATATCCCACGAAACGGCTCCGCCTCTGGCGACTCCTCACTTCCCAGCAGGTCCAGCCACGCACCTAATCCGCCCCCCGAAGCTCCAGCCACGGTCGCCAAATCTGCCACGAGCCCACGCACCACAACCTCATCGACATGAAACTCTCGCGATTGCGCCACCTGCAGCCAGGACGCCTTCAGTTCAACCAAATCTGCGGAGACCTCGGTTCCCTGATGAGCAAGCTGCAAACCTTCGAGCATAAAGCTGGAGGTTGAAAACCGAACGTTATCGACTGCAATGGAATCCACCCGGCCTTCTGTAGCCCAAAGAAACACCTTCTTATGCACCGGTGGGCTCAAGAACAGGACCATCAACAGCCCAACAAACAACAAGACAATCAGGCCTGAGAATAGGAGAAATTTTCGCATACGATTTTTAGACGATCAAACAGCTTGTATCATAAGTCCTCAGGAGCCAATCAAAGTTTCCTAATTACACCGTCCACACAGCAGAAAAAATGTCCCTAATCTTCGAAAACAGCGAAACCTTGACGTCCGGCTTGTGTCAGTTACCCCTCTTTCCTTCACACGTTATCATCCATGAGTAATTCCGTACTTGAATTAACCGAAAAAATCAAAGCTGCCTCGGCCTGGGTTTCACCCCTGAGATCAGCTATTGGTCAAGTAATTATCGGCCAGCAATACCTGGTCGACCGACTCATCCTGGGACTGATCGCCAACGGTCACGTTCTTCTCGAAGGGGTTCCCGGCTTGGCCAAAACCTTATCGGTCAGAACCTTGGCCTGCGCTATCAGTGCGCACTTCCAACGCATCCAGTTTACCCCGGATCTTCTGCCCGCCGATATTATCGGAACGCTGATCTATAATCCCAAAGAACACACCTTCGAAACCAAGAAGGGTCCTGTCTTTGCCAATCTGGTCCTGGCCGACGAAATCAACCGGGCTCCAGCCAAGGTTCAATCAGCCCTGCTGGAGGCGATGCAGGAGCGACAGGTAACGATCGGCGACGAGACGCACATGCTCCCTAAGCCGTTTCTAGTATTGGCCACCGAAAATCCCATCGACCAGGAAGGTACCTATCAGCTTCCTGAAGCACAGGTTGACCGCTTCATGCTCAAACTGAGTGTAGGGTATCCGACGAAGGTGGAAGAACGTGAAATCCTCGATCGTATGGCAACCACATCGACCATGGATGACATCAAGCCAGTCATCACGCCGGAAGACATCCTAAATGCCCGCAAGGTCGTTAACGAGATCTATGTCGACGACAAGATCAAGGACTACATCGTCGATATCGTTTTCGCCACCCGCTACCCCAAAGAATATAACTTGAAGTCGGACTCGCTCATTCAGTTCGGCGGTAGTCCCCGTGCAACTATTTCCCTCACGTTGGCCGCCAAGGGCTGGGCCTTCCTGCAAGGACGTGGCTACGTAACTCCACAGGATGTGAAGACCATCGCAATGGATGTTCTTCGCCACCGTGTGATTGTCAGTTACGAAGCAGAAGCCGAAGGCAAAACCAGTGAGGATATCGTACAGGAGATCCTGGATACCTTACCCGTCCCTTGATCGCGAATCCTGAGAGCGGTCATACCAATTCTAAAACCACTCTTTGTCTCAGCCTTAACCTTCGTCTTTCTCTCAAGAAACACCCTTCCAACTATGGCATTCTCCCACGAGAAGTTGATCGTCTATCAAAAGAGCCCTAATTTCACCAAGGCGGCCTACGCACTCATCGGTTCGAAGAACATAAAAGGTGACCTGAAAGGCCAACTCTCACGAGCTGCACATGGTATCACTTTAAAGAAAGTCGAAGTAAGATAAGTTTTCACAAGTGAAGGATCCCAAAGAAATACTGAAGAAAGTTCGCCAGATCGAAATCCGTACCCGGAAGATGGTTACGGATGCGATGGCTGGGCATTACAATTCGGTATTCAAGGGACAAGGCATGGACTTTGAAGATGTCCGGGAATACAACCCAGGGGATGATATCCGGGCTATCGATTGGAATGTAACGGCCAAGATGGGAGACGCTTACATCAAGCGTTTCAAAGAGGAACGGGAACTAACGCTTATGCTGGTAGTGGATGTCAGTGCATCAGGTGACTTTGGCTCACAGGAAGAGAGTAAGCGTGAGATGATGGCCGAGATGGCTAGCGTGCTCGCCTTCTCAGCCATCCGTAACAACGACAAAGTGGGCCTCCTGTTGTTCACAGACCAAGTCGAAGCCTTTATTCCTCCACAAAAGGGGAAACAACACGTCCTACGCATCATCCGGGAGCTGTTGTTCTTTGAGCCCAAATCAACGGGCACCGATATCAAAGTCGCTTTGGATTACTTGAATCGAATCGTTAAACGGAAAGCGGTCACCTTCCTCGTTTCGGACTTTCTGGTTCGTGACACCTTTCGCCAGGCTCGTATTCGGAATCAGTATACGGATATGTATAAGGCGCTATCACTAACCGATCGTCGCCATGACCTGATCGTGATCCGACTTTCAGATCCACGTGAATACTCGCTCCCCAATATGGGCATCCTTACCCTGGAGGACGCCGAGACCGGGCAACTCATCGAGATCGATACCCGCAA